>NZ_JBSGZJ010000079.1:0-20364 GCF_053610925.1 Streptomyces sp. NPDC054847
GCCAGTGTGCCTGGCGGGCATGGCCGTCGCGGTCCGTTGCCGGAAAGAGTCAGACGTTGAACCCGAGCGCCCGGAGCTGCTCACGGCCGTCGTCCGTGATCTTGTCGGGGCCCCACGGCGGCATCCAGACCCAGTTGATCTTCAGCTCGTTGACGATGCCGTCGGTCGCGGCCTTCGCCTGGTCCTCGATCACGTCGGTCAGCGGACAGGCCGCCGACGTCAGCGTCATGTCCAGCGTCGCGATGTTGGAGTCGTCGATGTGGATGCCGTAGATGAGGCCCAGGTTGACGACGTCGATGCCCAGCTCGGGGTCGACGACGTCGTACAGCGCCTCGCGGACCTCCTCCTCGGACGCCGGCTTCGTGAGGGTGGTCTCGTTGTCGCTCATGCGGTCTTCCTCGCAGCCTTGTCGCGGTCTTCGCCCATCGCCTGGGCCGTCGCGTCCTTCCACGCCATCCAGCTCAGCAGCGCGCACTTCACACGGGCGGGGTACTTGGAGACGCCGGCGAACGCGACCGCGTCCTCCAGCACCTCCTCCATCGCGTCGTCCGGCTCGATCTGCCCCTTGGACTGCATCAGCTCCAGGAAGGTGCCCTGGATCTTCTGCGCCTCCGCGAGCTCCTTGCCGACCAGAAGTTCGTTCAGGACGGAGGCGCTGGCCTGGCTGATGGAACAGCCCTGGCCCTCGTAGGACACGTCCTCGATACGCGATCCGTCGTACTTCACACGGAGGGTGATCTCGTCGCCGCACGTCGGGTTGACGTGGTGCACCTCGGCGTCCCCGTCCCGCAAGCCCCGCCCGTGGGGGTGCTTGTAGTGGTCCAGGATGACGTCCTGGTACATCGAATCCAGCTTCACAAGTCGCCGCCTCTACCCGAAGAAGTTACGGACGTGCTCCAGGCCGTCGACCAGAGCATCGACCTCTGCCGGCGTGGAGTACAGATAGAACGACGCCCGCGTGGTCGCAGGAATTCCGTACCGGAGGCAGACGGGACGCGCGCAGTGGTGACCCACGCGCACCGCGATGCCCTGCTCGTCGAGGACCTGGCCCACGTCGTGCGGGTGGATGTCACCGAGCGTGAAGGAGATCGCCGCGCCGCGGTCCTCGGCCGTGGCGGGGCCGATGATCCGCAGGTCGGGGACCTCCAGCAGCCGCTTCACCGCGTACTCGGTGAGCGCGTGCTCGTGCTGGGCGATCTTGTCCATGCCGATCGAGCTCAGGTAGTCCACGGCCGCGCCGAGGCCGACGGCCTGGGCGATCGGGGGCGTACCCGCCTCGAACTTGTGCGGCGCCGGAGCGTAGGTGGACGAGTGCATCGAGACGGTCTCGATCATCTCGCCACCGCCCAGGAACGGCGGCAGGTCCTCCAGGAGCTCCTGCCGGCCCCACAGCACACCGATACCGGTCGGGCCGCACATCTTGTGGCCGGTGAAGGCCACGAAGTCGGCCTGAAGCGCCTGCACGTCCAGCACCATGTGCGGCGCGGCCTGCGAGGCGTCGATCAGCACCAGCGCGCCGACGTCCTGCGCCCGGCGGACGATCGCCTCGACCGGGTTGACCGTGCCCATGATGTTGGAGACCAGCGTGAAGGAGACGATCTTCGTCTTCTCGGTGATGACCTCTTCGATGTTCGACAGGTCGAGCCTGCCGTCGTCGGTGAGGCCGAACCACTTCAGCTTCGCGCCCGTGCGCTGCGACAGCAGCTGCCACGGGACGATGTTGGAGTGGTGCTCCATCTCCGTGATGACGACCTCGGTGTCGCTGTCCACGCGGTAGGGCTCGTCGGCCCAGCCCAGCATGTTGGCGACGAGGTTGAGCGACTCCGAGGCGTTCTTGGTGAAGATCACCTCGTCACGGCTCGGCGCGTTGATGAAGGCGGCGACCTTGTCGCGGGCGCCCTCGTACAGCGCCGTGGCCTCCTCGGCGAGCACGTGCACGCCGCGGTGGACGTTGGCGTTGTGCTGCTCGTAGTACTCGCTGAGTACGTCGATCACCTGGCGCGGCGTCTGCGAGGTCGCCGCGTTGTCCAGGTAGACGAGCTTCTTGCCGTCGTGGAGCACCCGATCGAGGATCGGGAAGTCCTTACGGATCGCCTCTGTGTCCAGGAGGCCCGGCAGTGTGATCACGCGGTGACGCCTCCCTTGGTGGTGTATGCCTCGTAGCCCTCGTTCTCCAGCTTGTCGGCGAGCTCCGGGCCGCCCGACTCGACGATCCGGCCGTTCGCGAAGACGTGCACGTGGTCGGGCTTGATGTAGCGCAGGATGCGCGTGTAGTGCGTGATCAGCAGGGTGCCGACCTCGCCGCTCTCGCGGACGCGGTTGACGCCCTCGGAGACGATCCGCAGCGCGTCGACGTCCAGGCCGGAGTCGGTCTCGTCGAGGACCGCGATCTTCGGCTTGAGCAGCTCGAGCTGGAGGATCTCGTGGCGCTTCTTCTCACCGCCGGAGAAGCCCTCGTTGACGTTGCGCTCGGCGAAGGCGGGGTCCATGTTGAGGCGCTCCATGGCCTCCTTGACCTCCTTCACCCAGGTACGCAGCTTGGGGGCCTCGCCGCGGATGGCGGTGGCGGAGGTACGCAGGAAGTTGGAGACCGAGACGCCGGGGATCTCGACCGGGTACTGCATGGCGAGGAAGACGCCGGCGCGGGCGCGCTCGTCGACGGACATCTCCAGGACGTCCTCGCCGTCCAGGGTGACGGTGCCGCTGGTGATCGTGTACTTGGGGTGACCGGCCAGCGAGTAGGCGAGGGTCGACTTGCCGGAGCCGTTGGGGCCCATGATGGCGTGGGTCTCGCCCTGCTTCACGGTCAGGTCGACGCCCTTGAGGATCTCCTTCGTGGCGTTGTCGGCCTCGACGGAAACGTGCAGGTCGCGGATTTCAAGCGTTGCCATGGGTGACTCAGGACTCCTGGGTGACGGAGACGAGCACATCGTCCCCTTCGATCTTGACGGGGTATACGGGGACGGGGCGCGTCGCGGGAAGGCCCGACGGCTTGCCGGTACGGAGGTCGAAGGCGCTGCCGTGCAGCCAGCACTCGATCTGGCAGTCCTCCACCTCGCCCTCCGAGAGGGAGACGTTGGCGTGCGAGCAGATGTCGTGGATGGCGAACACCTCGCCCTCCGTGCGCACCACGGACACCGGCGTGCCGTCGAGTTCCACCCGCTTCGGGGTGTCCTCCTCCAGCTCGCTCAGCGCACAGGCTTTGACGAAGGCCATCAGGCGGACGCCTCCAGAACCGACGCCTCCAGCTCGGCGTCGATCTTGGCGAGCAGGCGCTCCTCGACGTCCGGCAGACCGATCTGCTGAACCAGCTCGGCGAAGAAGCCGCGGACGACGAGGCGCCGGGCCTCGGCCTCCGGGATGCCGCGGGCCATCAGGTAGAACAGCTGCTCGTCGTCGAAGCGGCCGGTGGCCGACGCGTGACCGGCGCCGGCGATCTCGCCGGTCTCGATCTCGAGGTTCGGCACCGAGTCGACCCTCGCGCCGTCCGTGAGGACCAGGTTGCGGTTCATCTCGTAGGTGTCGGTGCCCTCGGCCACGGCGCGGATGAGCACGTCGCCGATCCACACCGCGTGCGCGTCGTCGCCCTGCAGCGCGCCCTTGTAGACGGCGTTGGACTTGCAGTGCGGCATGTTGTGGTCGACGAGGAGGCGGTGCTCCTGGTGCTGGCCCTTGTCGGTGAAGTACAGACCGAAGAGCTCGGCCTCACCGCCGGTGCCGGCGTAGGAGACCCGCGGGTGGAGCCGCACGACGTCGCCGCCGAAGGTGACCACGACCGACTTGAAGGAGGCGTCCCGGCCGACCAGCGCGTTGTGCTGGGCGATGTGGACGGCCTTGTCGTCCCAGTCCTGGACCAGGACGACGGTCAGCTTGGCGCCGTCGCCCAGGATGTAGTCGACGTTCGCCGCGAGCACGGCGTCGCCGGTGTGGTCGATGACCACGACCGCCTCCGCGAAGGCGCCGAGCTCGACGACCTGGTGGCCGAAGGCCGTGCCGCCCTCTCCGTGCACCGCGATGCGGATCGGCTCGGCGAGCTGGGTCTCCTTCGGCACGGTCACGACCGTGGCCTGCTCGAAGGAGGAGTACGCCTGGGCGGCGACCCGGTCCACCGGGGTGCCGGCCTTGCCGAGCCGCGCGTCGTCACGGCCGACGGTCTCGACGGTGACGCCCTCGGGGGCCTCGATGTCGACCTTGATCCCGGTGCCGGTCGCGGCGGCGGTGCCGTCGTGCAGACCGGCGAGGCGCTCCAGCGGCGTGAACCGCCACTCCTCCTCACGGCCGTGCGGGACCGGGAAGTCCGCCACGTCGAAGGACGGGGGCGCACTCATACGGGTGGCGACGGTCGACTCGGCGGCCACCGCGATCGAGCCGGCGGTGGTGGAGCCCACCGGGATGTTCTGAGCCTCAGCCATGGCTGTCGTCTTGCTCTCTTCCTACGTCAGAAGTCAGTCGCTGCTTGCGGTCCCGGAGGGCGTCAGCCCACCGAGCCCTCCATCTGCAGCTCGATCAGCCGGTTGAGCTCCAGCGCGTACTCCATGGGGAGTTCCTTGGCGATCGGCTCGACGAAGCCGCGCACGATCATCGCCATCGCCTCGAACTCCGTCATACCGCGGCTCATCAGGTAGAAGAGCTGGTCCTCCGAGACCTTGGAGACGGTCGCCTCGTGTCCCATGGAGACGTCGTCCTCGCGGACGTCGACGTACGGGTAGGTGTCCGAGCGCGAGATCGTGTCGACCAGCAGAGCGTCGCAGAGCACGTTGGACTTCGCGCCCGGCGCGCCCTCGCCGATCTCGATCAGACCGCGGTAGGACGTACGGCCGCCGCCTCGCGCCACCGACTTGGAGACGATGTTGGACGAGGTGTTCGGGGCCATGTGGACCATCTTGGCGCCGGCGTCCTGGTGCTGGCCCTCGCCGGCGAAGGCGATGGACAGGGTCTCGCCCTTGGCGTGCTCGCCCATCAGGTAGACGGCCGGGTACTTCATGGTCACCTTGGAGCCGATGTTGCCGTCGACCCACTCCATGGTCGCGCCCTCGTACGCCACGGCGCGCTTGGTGACCAGGTTGTAGACGTTGTTCGACCAGTTCTGGATGGTCGTGTAGCGGCAGCGGCCGCCCTTCTTGACGATGATCTCGACCACGGCGCTGTGCAGCGAGTCCGAGGAGTAGATCGGCGCGGTGCAGCCCTCGACGTAGTGGACGTAGGCGTCCTCGTCGACGATGATCAGCGTCCGCTCGAACTGGCCCATGTTCTCCGTGTTGATACGGAAGTAGGCCTGCAGCGGGATGTCCACGTGGACGCCCTTGGGGACGTAGATGAACGACCCGCCGGACCACACGGCCGTGTTCAGCGACGCGAACTTGTTGTCGCCGACCGGGATGACGGTGCCGAAGTACTCCTGGAAGAGCTCCGGGTGCTCCTTCAGCGCGGTGTCCGTGTCGAGGAAGATGACGCCCTGCTCCTCCAGGTCCTCACGGATCTGGTGGTAGACGACCTCCGACTCGTACTGCGCGGCGACACCGGCGACAAGGCGCTGCTTCTCCGCCTCCGGGATGCCGAGCTTGTCGTAGGTGTTCTTGATGTCCTCGGGCAGCTCCTCCCACGAGGCGGCCTGGGCCTCGGTGGAGCGCACGAAGTACTTGATGTTGTCGAAGTCGATGCCGGAGAGGTCGGAGCCCCAGCTGGGCATCGGCTTCTTGTCGAAGAGGCGCAGACCCTTCAGCCGCAGCTTCAGCATCCACTCCGGCTCGTTCTTCTTCGCGGAGATGTCGCGGACGACGTCCTCGGAGAGACCGCGCTTGGCCGCGGCACCCGCCGCGTCGGAGTCGGCCCAGCCGAATTCGTACTTACCCAGGCCCTCGAGTTCGGGGTGGGCAGTCTCCGTGGGGAGAGTCATGCGGGGTTCCTCCCGGCCGTGCTTGCAGAAGCTGATGGTGTGGTGCGGGTCTGTGTGGTGCTGTCGCCAGGCGGGTCGCCCGGTGGCGGCGAGGTGCCGCCCTGGGGCGCACCGCGCGGGATGAACGTGGTGCAGACGCCGTCGCCGTGGGCGATGGTGGCGAGCCGCTGTACGTGTGTCCCGAGCAGTCGCGAGAAGACCTCGGTCTCCGCCTCGCACAGCTGCGGGTACTTCTCGGCCGCGTGGGCGACCGGGCAGTGGTGCTGGCAGAGCTGCTCTCCGACCGGCGCGCTGCGGGCCGTAGCAGCGTACCCGTCGGCGCTCAGGGCCTTCGCGAGCGCTTCCGTACGCTCCTCGGGCGCCGCGGCCTCGACGGCCGCGCGGTAGGCCACGGCCTGCGCCTCGATCCGGTCCCGGGCGAAGGCGGCGACGGCAGCCTCGCCTCCGGCGTTCTCCTCGATCCACCTCAGGGCGTCCACGGCCAGCGTGTCGTACGACTGGTCGAAGGCGTCCCGGCCGCAGTCCGTCAGGGCGAACACCTTGGCGGGCCTGCCGCGGGTGCGGGCGCCGTAGACACGCTGTTCGCGCGCCTCCACGACGTTCTCGGAGACGAGGGAGTCGAGGTGCCGGCGGACGGCCGCCTGGGTCAGACCCAGACGCCCTGCGAGATCGGCCACGGTGGACGGTCCGTGGTCCAGGATGGAGCGCGCGACGCGGTTGCGCGTGGAGCGCTCACCGGTCGCGAGTTCCTCCTGAGGAGCGTCGCCGAGGTTTTTCACAACGCCATTGTTGCGTAATTCTTCAGAGAGTGACAAGCGGCGTCCCGATCATCACCCGGTGCCGTACATCACTTAGGCATACCTAAGCTGACCTGCGGAAATGATCAACCGGAGGACTGAAGCCCTGGTGAGGCCCCCTGGGCCGCGCCCCCACCCGGACCTGCCCCCCGGGACCCGCGGGCCGGTCGCCCCGGACGCCCGCCTAGACTTCCCGGCATGCTGAGCGAGCCTGCCGTCCGGATCCGGGGCCTGGTCAAGCGGTACGGACCCAAGGCCGCCGTGGACGGCCTGGACCTCGATGTCGCACCCGGCTCCGTGACCGCCGTCCTCGGGCCCAACGGGGCCGGCAAGACCACCACGATCGAGACCTGCGAGGGCTACCGCCGCGCCGACGCCGGCACCGTGCGGGTCCTCGGCCTCGACCCGGTCGCCGACGCCGCGCGACTGCGGCCCCGCATAGGTGTGATGCTCCAGTCGGGCGGTGTCTACTCCGGCGCCCGAGCCGGCGAGATGCTCCGCCACATGGCCTCCCTGCACGCCCGCCCCCTGGACGTGGAAGCCCTGATCGAACGCCTCGGCCTCGGCAGCTGCGGGCGCACGACGTACCGGCGGCTCTCCGGCGGCCAGCAGCAGCGCCTCGCGCTGGCCATGGCCGTCGTCGGCCGCCCCGAGCTCGTCTTCCTCGACGAGCCCACCGCCGGCCTCGACCCCCAGGCCCGGCGCGCCACCTGGGAGCTCGTCCGCGAACTGCGCGCGGACGGTGTCACCACCGTGCTGACCACGCACTTCATGGACGAGGCCGAGGAACTCGCCGGCCACATCGCGATCATCGACGCCGGCCGGGTGGTCGCCCAGGGCAGCGCGGAGGAGCTGTGCCGCGGCGGCGCGGAGAACACCCTGCGCTTCACCGGGCGTCCGGGCCTCGACGTCGGCTCCCTGCTGAAGGCGCTCCCGGACGGCTCGGCGGCCGCGGAGCTCACACCGGGCGAGTACCGGATCACCGGCGAGGTCGATCCGCAGCTCCTGGCGACGGTCACCTCCTGGTGTGCCCAGCACGGCGTACTGCCGCACGGCATCTCGGTGGAGCGGCACACCCTCGAGGACGTCTTCCTCGAGCTGACGGGCAAGGAGCTGCGCGGATGAGCGCCGGCACGTACACACCGGCGCCGGGCGCCGCACCACTGGGCCGCATGATCGTCTCGCAGGCCGCCTTCGAGACGAAGATGCTGCTGCGCAACGGTGAGCAGCTGCTGCTCACCGTCGTCATCCCGTCGCTGCTGCTCGTGCTGTTCTCCACCGTCGACATCGTCTCTGTGCCGACGGAGACGAACGGCGGGGAGGGACGGGCGGTCGACTTCCTCGCCCCCGGTGTCCTCGCGCTGGCCGTGATGTCCACCGCCTTCACCGGCCAGGCCATCGCCACCGGGTTCGAGCGCCGCTACGGGGTGCTCAAGCGGCTCGGCGCCTCACCGATCCCCCGCTGGGCCCTGATGACCGCCAAGACGCTCTCCGTGCTCGTCACGGAGATCCTCCAGGTGGTCCTGCTGACCGTCATCGCGTTCGCGCTCGGCTGGTCGCCGCAGGGCAGTCCGCTCGCCGCAGTGCTGCTGCTCGTCCTCGGCACCGCCGCCTTCTCCGGCCTCGGCCTGCTCATGGCCGGCACGCTCAAGGCCGAGGTCACCCTCGCTGCCGCCAACCTCGTCTTCCTGCTGCTGCTCGTCGGCGGCGGGGTGATCGTGCCGCTGGACAGGTTCCCCGACGGCGTCGCCTCCGTGCTGGGACTTCTGCCCATCTCCGCGCTCTCCGACGGACTTCGTGACGTCCTCGGGCACGGAGCGGGCATGCCGTGGGGCAATCTGGGCATCCTCGCCCTCTGGGCGGTGCTCGGACTGGGCGCGGCCGCCCGGACCTTCCGCTGGGAGTGACACGCGCGCCGGGACGACCCTGCCGAGACCCGCACGGAGCGCACGGTGGGAGGCCTGGATGGAGCGAGCTGCCGCGCTGCGGCTGGACGCGGAGTGGGCGAAGGTCAGGACCGGCAGGCCCGCGTCCTCGCCCGGGACGCGGATGCGGATGCTCACCGATCTGATCTCCGCCCTCGCCCAGCACGCGGAGGGCGACCCGGCCCTCTCCGCACGGCTGAGCCTGCGGTACGGGGACCTGGCCCGGCACCACTTCGACACCGGCCGGCGCACCGACGCGCTGAGCGCCGTCGAGAAGGCCGTCCGGCACTGCGCGGAGCCCGCCCGGCACGACGACGAGCACGCCCGCTGGTACGCGCGGGCGCTGATCAGCCAGTCGGTGTACCTCGCCGAGCCGCTCAGCGACGAGATGGGCCTGCCCCGCTACGCCTTCCGGCCGCACGGCGAACAGCCGTGCGCCGAGGACCGCCTGGCCGGACTCGCCGCGGTGGAGTCCACGCACCGGGCGATCGCCGTGTGGGAGCGGCTCGATCTCTCCGACCCGGTCAACCGGGAAGGTCTCGCCCAGGCGCACGTCTTCCTCGGCGACCGGCTGGAGGAGCTCGGCAGGCCGGTGGACGCGGCCGAATGGGCCGTACGGGCGGAACGGGAGTTCCAGGCGCTCTGGCAGCCGCCCGACCCGGCGGAGCGCGCCCACGCCGCGATGCTCGAGCACCTCGGCGACCAGCTCGAACGCCGCCTGCGCCGCTGCCCCTTCGAAGGCGGCCTCACCCAGCTGCACAAACGCGAACTGCTGCCGCGGCGCCTGCTGCCCCTCGCGGTCCTGTCCGCGCGGATCGACGGCGTGGCGCCGGAAGCGGTCGCGCAGGGCCTCGGACTGGAGCGCGCCGAGGTGGACCGGATCCTGCGCGCCAACTCGTGGCGGGCCGTTTGGCGGTTCGACGTGCGCCGGGCCGACGGTTCCTGGGAGCCGCTGGCGCACCCCTGGCGTGGCATGGACGCGGTGACCGACTGCACCGCCGAGGCGGTGGCCGCCGAACTGACGGACGCCTTCCTCCACTCGCCCGACATGCCGCCGGAGCCCACTCCGTGGCGTTTCGCACTGTGGTGGGACGAGGAGGACCACCTCGACGGCTCCCGCTTCCGCACGGCCTCCGCGCCGGCGCCCGGGAAGCCGTCGGCGGGAGCGTCGACGCCCCCGCCGTCCCCCTCCCCCGTGTCCTCCGCGGACCCCTCGTGAAACCGTGCACAAGGGCCCGCTTACGATAGGGGCCGTGCAGACCCCCCTCGCCTATATCGCCCAGCGCTGGACACCGTCGCCCAAAATCCTGCGGCGCGCCGCGCTCTCAGCCATCGTGATGACCGTCGTCATCATCGTCACCGGCGGCGCCGTACGGCTCACCGGCTCCGGCCTCGGCTGCGACACCTGGCCCAAGTGCACGGACGACAGCCTCTTCGCCACACCCGAGCAGGGCCTCCACGGCGCGATCGAGTTCGGCAACCGGATGCTGACGTACGTCCTTTCGGCGGCCGTCGGCTGGGCGATCATCGCGGTGCGCGCCGTGAAGCCCCGGCGGCGCGGTCTGACCAGGCTGGCCTGGGCCCAGTTCTGGATCGTCATGGGGAACGCCGTCATCGGCGGGGTCACGGTGTGGGCGGGCCTCAACCCGTGGTCCGTGGCCGGCCACTTCCTGCTGGCCAACGCGCTGCTCACGGTCGCGACCGTGACCTGGGTGCGCACGTATGAAGGCGACGGCGCGCCTCGGCCGCGGGTCCCGCGGCCGGTCCGCAAGCTGTCCTGGGCGATCGTGGCGGTCTCCGCGGTGCTGATCACCCTCGGCACCACGGTGACCGGCTCCGGCAAGCACGCGGGCGACAGCAGCGACGTCCCGCGGATGCCGTGGGACTGGGCCGCCGCCGCGCACATCCACGCGATCGCCGCGTGGGTGGTGTGTGCGCTGGCCGTCGCGATGTGGCTCGTCCTGCGCGTGGTCGACGCCCCCGACGACACCCGCGCCCGGGCGCGTGACCTGCTGCTGGTGGTGCTGCTTCAGGGCGTGCTCGGCTACGTCCAGTACTTCACCGGGGTGCCCGAGCTGCTGGTCGGCGCGCACATGCTCGGCTCCTCGCTGATGTGGATCGCGGTGCTGAGGCTGGCGCTGAGCCTGCGGGAGCGGGAGGCGCTGCCGCTGCCGACCACGACGCCGCGGGACGCGGACGCTCTGACCTCGGCCTGACGCGCCTCCGCCGGCGCGGGCAGGCACGGCGTCAGGCGGGCAGACCGTACACCCGCCCCGCGTTCCCCGCCGCCAGCATCGTCGCCACCCGCTCCGCGTCGCCCCGCGACCACGCGCCGTCCGCGACCCAGCCGCCGAGCACCCGGCCGAGCGCGTCGCGGAAGGACCGCGCCCCGACGACATGAAGCTCCGGCAGGCCCCGTGCGCCGCTGGAGAACAGGAGCTTGCCGAAGGGGGCGAGTTCGAGGATCTCCGCCAGGACCGCCGCCGCCCTCGCCCCGGTCTGCACGAGCGCGGGGCCGAGGTCGGCGTAGACGTGCGGGTACGCGCCGGCCAGGTGCGCGGCGCTGCGGTGGTGCGGGTAGCCGTGCAGCAGCACCAGGTCCGTGCCGAGGCCGGCCGTCGCCGCGGCGAACCCTCCGAGCGGCATCGGGTCCTGTACGCCGATGTGCAGTTGCAGCGGCAGACCGGTGGCGAGGGCGGCCCACAGCAGGTGCCTCATCAGGACCGGATCGGTGACCGGGTCGCCCACCCGGCGGCCGGCGAGCCAGCGGCCGGCCGCTCCGCGCACCTCGCCGGGCCCCGGTGGCTCCGGCCGGTCCGCCAGCCGCCCGGCGGCGACGGTGGTGAAGGCGACGGCCGAGCCGGCCGCCCCGTGGACGGCCTCCGCGAGGTTCGCGAGGAAGGATTCGACGGTTCCGGAGGTGTCCGCGACCTGCTCAGCGAGCAGTTCGAGGCGGACGATCTCGCGTGCCTGGGCCGCCCCGGCCGCGGCGAGTTCCGCGGGGCCCGCGAGGTCCCCGGGCAGGCCGGTGTCCACGAGGTAGGTGGCGATGCCGGTGCCCCGCAGAAGGCGTCTGCCCGCCTCGACCACTCCGAGCTCGCGGCGGCGGGCCAGGTAGTGGGCGGGCGGGCAGTGCGGTTCGAGCCCCAGGAGCGGCGGGCACCAGCGCCGGACCGCGAAACCGGTCTGGGTGTCGAAGAAGGTGGTGCCGGAGGCCGGCGGGGCCCCGGCGGCGGGGCCCAGGTACCTCTCGAAGGTGCCGAGGCCCAGTTCCGTGCGGAGCACCCCGTGGCAGTACTGGTCGACCAGACGCACAGAGGACGCGGCGTCGATCATCGGGAGCTCCCTGTCTAGGACCGTGCTTCCACAGTCCTAACGGGTGAGCACCGCGTGAGGTGTTGGTCAGGCGTTGGAAGGGCCGCCGACCTGGATGCCAGCCATGCGGCTCCACTCGTACGGGCCGGTGCGGACCTTCGCGGCGAAGTCGCCGTCGAAGGACTCGTGGAGCGTGATACCGGACTTCTCCGCGGCGCTGACGGCGACGGTGTGGTTCGGCGCCACGAGGTCGCCCCAGGCGCCGTCCTCGCCGACGAGCACGATCCGGGTGCCCATCTGGCCGATGTAGGCGAGCTGGCCCTCGGCGCCGCCGTGCGCGCCGGCGAAGGCCTTGATCTGCTTGGCGAGCTTCGCGGCCCTGCGCTCGGCGCGGGCGTCGGCGGCCGGCGAGGAAGCGGTCTCTTCAACCTTGGTTTCTGCCATGAACCGCATGCTACTCGGGGGTAGATCGACTGGCGACGGCAGAACCGAGTGGCCTCGGCCACCTTGCGGGCGGCGGCTGCCGTCAGCGCAGGAAGGGGTCCACCGCGACGGCCACGAACAGCAGCGACACATAGGTGATGGACCAGTGGAAGAGGCGCATCTCCTTGAGCTTGCCGCCCGTCTCGCCCGCCTTGGCCCTGCTCTGCAGCGCGTGCGCCTCCCACAGCCACCAGCCGCCGGAGACCAGCGCGACCGCCGTGTAGAACCAGCCGGTGTAGCCGAGGGGGGTCAGCAGCAGCGAGACGGCGACCATGACCCAGCTGTAGAGGACGATCTGCCGGGCGACGACCCTGTTGCCCGCGACGACCGGGAGCATCGGCACGCCGACCCTCGCATAGTCGTCCTTCACCTTCATCGAGAGCGGCCAGTAGTGCGGCGGCGTCCAGAAGAAGATGACGAGGAACAGGATGACGGCGGCCCAGGACATCGAGTTGGTGACGGAGGACCAGCCGATCAGGACCGGCATGCAGCCGGCGATGCCGCCCCAGACGATGTTCTGCGCGGTGCGGCGCTTCAGGATCATCGTGTAGACGACGACGTAGAAGAGCAGTGCGCCGAGCGACAGCGCGGCCGACAGCCAGTTGACCAGCAGCCCGAACCAGACCGTGGAGACCACGGCGAGGGTCAGACCGAAGACGAGGCCCTCGCGCGGCGACACCATGCCGGTGACGAGCGGCCGCTGCGAGGTGCGGTCCATCAAGGCGTCGATGTCGCGGTCGATGTACATGTTGAGCGCGTTGGCGCCGCCGGCGGAGAGGTACCCGCCCAGGCACGTGGCGAGCACGAGCCACAGGTCGGGAACGCCCTGCTCGGCGAGGAACATCACCGGAACGGTGGTGATCAGCAGCAGCTCGATGATCCGCGGCTTGGTCAGTGCCACGAACGCCTTGGCGCGGGCCCCGAACGGCCGATGGCCCCCCGGGCCGGTAGCCAGGACGACCCCCGCGGGTCGGGACTCGACGGCCGTCACGCACACCCCTGACAGAGAAATCCCAGCAAGTCCCTGGGAGTGCCTCCCACGCCCGAAGGGCCGTGGGTGCAGTGAAGACCCGGTAAGACTTGCGCGTACCACGCCACTCTAGACGCTGCCCGTACGCCGATCTTCGCGGGGGTCGACTCGTGTTGAGCGCCGGCCCGACGCCGGGCGTATACATCGCCGACAGGCGGGGAACACCCGGCGCCCGCACCCTGGCAGTGTCCAATTGGAAAGACGCGTGACCGAAAAGGAGCGCGTTGCTGCGAGGGTAGGCTCGACAGCGCCCGGTACACGCCTCTGTCACCGGGATTCGACATGTGGAGAGGAGCCCTGACTCAGGGTGAGCACCAAGCCGACCACCACAGACCTCGAGTGGACCGCGTTGGACCAGCGGGCAGTCGACACCGTCCGCGTCCTGGCCATGGATTCCGTACAGAAGGTCGGCAACGGCCATCCGGGTACGGCCATGAGCCTGGCCCCCGCCGCGTACGTGCTCTTCCAGAAGCTGATGCGGCACGACCCCGCGGACGCCGACTGGACCGGCCGTGACCGGTTCGTCCTGTCCGCCGGACATTCGTCGCTGACGCTCTACATCCAGCTCTACCTGGCGGGCTACGGCCTGGAGCTGGACGATCTGAAGGCGTTCCGCACCTGGGGCTCGAAGACCCCCGGCCACCCGGAGTACGGCCACACCACGGGCGTCGAGACGACGACAGGGCCGCTCGGCCAGGGTGTCGCCAACGCCGTGGGCATGGCCATGGCCGCCCGCTACGAGCGCGGCCTGTTCGACCCGGACGCCGAGCCGGGCACGTCCCCCTTCGACCACACGGTCTGGTGCATCGCCGGTGACGGCTGCCTCCAGGAGGGCATCTCGGCGGAGGCCTCCTCGCTGGCCGGCCACCAGAAGCTCGGCAATCTGGTCCTGCTGTGGGACGACAACCACATCTCGATCGAGGGCGACACGGAGACGGCCGTCTCCGAGGACACCCTCCAGCGCTACGAGGCGTACGGCTGGCACGTC
The DNA here is from genome assembly GCF_053610925.1 of Streptomyces sp. NPDC054847. Lineage (NCBI taxonomy): Bacteria > Bacillati > Actinomycetota > Actinomycetes > Kitasatosporales > Streptomycetaceae > Streptomyces > Streptomyces sp. NPDC054847. The sequence goes on from NZ_JBSGZJ010000079.1 coordinate 14,435, forward strand.
CAGCGCGTCCAGCAGCTGGAGAACGGCGACCTCGACCCGGTCGGCCTGTACAACGCCCTGAAGGCCGCGCAGGCCGAGACCGAGCGCCCGTCGTTCATCGCGGCCCGCTCGATCATCGCCTGGCCCGCCCCGCACGCCCAGAACACCGAGGCCGCGCACGGCTCGGCGCTGGGCGCCGAGGAGGTCGCGGCCACCAAGCGCGTCCTGGGATTCGACCCGGAGCAGAGCTTCGAGGTCTCCGACGAGGTCCTCGGGCACACCCGTGGCGCTCTCGACCGCGGCCGTGAGGCCCGTGGCGAGTGGGAGAAGACGTTCGCCGCATGGCGTACGGCCAACCCGGAGCGCGCCGCCGAGTTCGACCGGATCCGCTCGGGCGAGCTTCCCGAGGGCTGGGAGGACGCGCTGCCGGAGTTCGAGACCGGCAAGGGTGTCGCCACCCGCGCCGCGTCCGGCAAGGTCCTCCAGGCGCTCGGCGCCGTCGTGCCCGAGCTGTGGGGCGGCTCCGCCGACCTGGCCGGCTCGAACAACACCACGATCGACAAGACGTCGTCGTTCCTCCCCGCGGGCAACCCGCTGCCGGAGGCCGACCCGTACGGCCGGACGATCCACTTCGGCATCCGCGAGCACGCGATGGCCGCGGTCATGAACGGCATCGCGCTGCACGGCAACACCCGCGTCTACGGCGGCACCTTCCTGGTGTTCTCCGACTACATGCGCAACGCCGTGCGGCTCTCCGCCCTGATGCACCTGCCGGTCACCTACGTGTGGACGCACGACTCGATCGGCCTCGGCGAGGACGGCCCGACCCACCAGCCGGTGGAGCACCTGGCCTCGCTGCGCGCCATCCCGGGCCTGAACATCGTGCGCCCGGCCGACGCCAACGAGACCGCGATCGCCTGGCGCGAGATCCTCAAGCGGTACACCAAGGAGTTCGGCAAGGGCGCCCCGCACGGCCTCGCGCTGACCCGCCAGGGTGTGCCGACCTACGAGTGCAACGAGGACGCGGCCAAGGGCGGCTACGTGCTCTTCGAGGCCGAGGGCGGCGAAGCCCAGGTCGTGCTGATCGGCACCGGCTCCGAGGTCCAGCTGGCCGTCGGCGCCCGCGAGCAGCTTCAGGCGGCCGGCATCCCGGCCCGCGTGGTCTCGATGCCCTCGGTCGAGTGGTTCGAGGAGCAGGACCAGGGGTACCGGGACTCGGTGCTTCCCCCGTCGCTCAAGGCGCGAGTCGCGGTCGAGGCCGGCATCGGTCTCACGTGGCACCGTTACGTCGGTGACGCCGGACGCATCGTCTCGCTGGAGCACTTCGGCGCTTCCGCGGACGGCAAGGTCCTCTTCCGTGAGTTCGGTTTCACCGCCGAGGCCGTGGCCGCCGCAGCGCGGGAATCGATCGAAGCCGCCGCGCGCTGACGCCGGTACACGACAAGTAGGAGATGCAACTCTCATGACAGACGCACTCAAGCGCCTCTCCGACGAAGGCGTCGCGATCTGGCTGGACGACCTGTCCCGCACCCGGATCACCTCCGGCAACCTCGCCGAGCTGATCGACCAGCAGCACGTCGTGGGTGTCACGACCAACCCGTCGATCTTCCAGAAGGCGATTTCGGAAGGCCACGGCTACGACCAGCAGCTGGAGGACCTCGCGGCCCGCAAGGTGACCGTCGAGGAAGCCATCCGCATGATCACGACGGCGGACGTCCGTGACGCCGCCGACGTGCTGCGCCCGGTGTTCGACTCGACGGGCGGCCAGGACGGCCGGGTCTCCATCGAGGTCGACCCGCGTCTCGCGCACAGCACCAAGGCGACCATCGCGGAGGCCAAGCAGCTCGCCTGGCTGGTGGACCGTCCGAACACCTTCATCAAGATCCCGGCGACCAAGGCGGGCCTGCCGGCGATCACCGAGGTCATCGGCCTCGGCATCAGCGTCAACGTCACGCTGATCTTCTCGCTGGAGCGCTACCGCGAGGTCATGGACGCCTACCTGGCCGGTCTGGAGAAGGCGAAGGCCGCAGGCCTGGACCTGTCCAAGATCCGCTCGGTGGCCTCGTTCTTCGTGTCCCGCGTGGACACCGAGATCGACAAGCGGCTGGACGCGCTGGGCACCCCCGAGGCCAAGGAGGCCCGCGGCAAGGCGGCCCTGGCCAACGCCCGGCTCGCCTACGAGGCGTACGAGGAGGTCTTCTCCTCCGACCGCTGGGCCGCGCTCGACAAGGCGCAGGCCAACAAGCAGCGCCCGCTGTGGGCCTCGACCGGCGTCAAGGACAAGGCGTACAAGGACACCCTGTACGTGGACGAGCTGGTCGCCCCCGGCACCGTGAACACCATGCCGGAAGCCACGCTGATCGCGACCGGCGACCACGGGCAGATCACCGGCGACACCGTCCGTGGCACCTACGAGCAGGCCCGCGCGGAGCTCGAGGCCGTGGAGAAGCTCGGGATCTCCTACGACGAGGTCGTCCAGCAGCTCGAGGACGAGGGCGTCGAGAAGTTCGAGGCGTCCTGGACCGACCTGCTCAAGTCGACCGAGGCCGAGCTCAAGCGCCTCGCACCCTCGGAGGACTGAGCGACTTGTCCGGTATTGGCGGAGCCAACCCGCTCCGTGATGCTGCAGACCGACGGCTCCCGCGTATCGCGGGGCCGTCGGGCCTGGTCATCTTCGGCGTCACGGGCGACCTTTCGCGCAAGAAGCTGATGCCAGCCGTCTACGACCTCGCGAACCGGGGGCTGCTGCCGCCGGGCTTCTCGCTCATCGGCTTCGCCCGGCGCGAGTGGGCCCACGAGGACTTCGCGCAGGAGGTCCACGACGCGGTCGAGGAGCACGCGCGCACGCCGTTCCGTGAGGAGGTCTGGCAGCAGCTCATCCAGGGGATGCGGTTCGTCCAGGGCACCTTCGACGACGACGACGCGTTCGAGCAGCTCAAGTCCACCATCGAGGATCTCGACAAGGTGCAGGGCACCGGTGGCAACTTCGCGTTCTACCTCTCCGTGCCGCCGAAGTTCTTCCCCAAGGTCGTCCAGCAGCTGAAGAAGCACGGGCTGGCGGACCAGAAGGAAGGTTCCTGGCGGCGCGCGGTCATCGAGAAGCCGTTCGGTCACGACCTGGTCTCCGCCAAGGAGCTCAACCAGGTGGTGCACGAGGTCTTCCCGCCGAACGAGGTCTTCCGCATCGACCACTACCTGGGCAAGGAGACCGTTCAGAACATCCTGGCGCTGCGGTTCGCCAACACGCTCTTCGAGCCGATCTGGAACCGGTCGTACGTCGACCATGTGCAGATCACGATGGCCGAGGACATCGGCATCGGCGGCCGGGCCGGCTACTACGACGGCATCGGCGCCGCCCGTGACGTGATCCAGAACCATCTCCTCCAGCTGCTGGCGCTGACCGCGATGGAGGAGCCCGCCTCCTTCGACGCCGACGCCCTCGCGGCGGAGAAGACCAAGGTCCTCGGCGCGGTGAAGCTCCCCAAGGACCTGGCGGAGAACACGGTCCGCGCGCAGTACACCGCGGGCTGGCAGGGCGGCGAGAAGGCCGTCGGCTACCTCCAGGAAGACGGTATCGACCCCAGGTCGAAGACCGACACCTACGCCGCGATCAAGCTGGAGATCGACAACCGCAGGTGGGCGGGCGTCCCCTTCTATCTGCGCACCGGCAAGCGGCTCGGCCGGCGCGTCACCGAGATCGCGGTCGTCTTCCAGCGCGCCCCGCACTCCCCCTTCGACTCCACGGCGACCGAGGAGCTCGGGCACAACGCCCTGGTCATCCGGGTCCAGCCGGACGAGGGCGTGACCATGCGGTTCGGCTCCAAGGTGCCGGGCACCTCGATGGAGGTCCGGGACGTCTCGATGGACTTCGCGTACGGCGAGTCGTTCACCGAGTCCAGCCCCGAGGCCTACGAGCGCCTCATCCTCGACGTGCTGCTCGGCGACTCCAACCTCTTCCCGCGGGTGGAGGAGGTCGAGCTGTCCTGGAAGATCCTCGACCCGATCGAGCAGTTCTGGGACGCGAACGGCAAGCCGGCCGAGTACACGGCCGGCACCTGGGGCCCGGACGAGGCGGACGAAATGCTCGCACGAGACGGACGGAGCTGGCGTCGGCCATGAAGATCGACCTTACGGACACCACGGCCAGCAAGATCAACAAGGCGCTGGTGCAGGGCCGCCGAGCGATCGGCACCCCGGCCGTCGGCATGGTCCTCACCCTGGTCATCGTGACCGATGAGGAGAACGCCTACGACGCACTGAAGGCCGCCAACGAGGCGTCCCGCGAGCACCCTTCGCGCACCCTCGTGGTCATCAAGCGGGTCTCACGCTCCCCGCGTGACCGTGCGAAGGCCAGGCTCGACGCCGAGGTGCGGGTGGGCGCGGACGCGGGCACCGGCGAGACGGTCGTGCTGCGCCTGTACGGCGAGGTCGTCGACCACGCCCAGTCCGTGGTGCTGCCGCTGCTGCTGCCGGACGCCCCCGTCGTCGTCTGGTGGCCGGTCAACGCGCCGACCGACCCGGCCAACGACCCGCTGGGCTCGCTCGCCCAGCGCCGGGTGACCGACACCTACGCCGCCGAGCAGCCGGTGCGTGAGCTCGCGGCCCGCGCGGAGGCCTACACCCCCGGCGACACCGACCTGTCCTGGACCCGGATCACGCCGTGGCGCTCGATGCTCGCGGCGGCGCTGGACCAGGTCACCTGCAAGGTCACCTCCGTCGAGGTGGAGGGCGAGGAGTTCAACCCGAGCTGCGAGCTGCTCGCGATGTGGCTCGCGGACCGGCTCGACGTCCCGGTGAAGCGGTCCTCGTCGGCCGGGCCCGGCCTCACCTCCGTACGGCTGGAGTCCGACTGCGGACCGATCGTGCTGGACCGGCCGGACGGGTCGCTCGCCACGCTGTCCATCGAGGGCCAGCCGGACCGTGCGGTGGCGCTGAAGCGGCGCGAGACGGCCGAGCTGATCGCGGAGGAACTGCGCCGGCTCGACCCGGACGACACCTACTCCTCGGCGCTCCGGTACGGGGTGGAGCGCCTCGGCGCGGCCACGCCGGCCGCGGCGGAGTCCGCACCGGACCCGGCCCCGGCCGGGAAGAAGGCGGCGCCGGCGGCCAAGAAGGCCGCCTCCGCGAAGAAGGCGGCAGCCCAATGACCGCCGCTCCGCAGCTCGTCGTGCACCGCGACAAGGAGCTGATGGCACAGGCGGCCGCGGCCCGGCTGATCACGAAGATCGTGGACGCACAGGCCGCGCGCGGCTCGGCGTCCGTGGTCCTCACCGGCGGCCGCAACGGCAACGGGCTGCTGACCGCGCTCAGTTCGTCCCCGGCCAGGGACGCCATCGACTGGTCGCGGCTCGATCTGTGGTGGGGCGACGAGCGGTTCCTGCCGTCGAACGACCCGGAGCGCAATGTCACGCAGGCACGTGAGGCGCTGCTCGACGCCGTACCGCTGGACCCGTCGCGGGTGCACGCCATGCCCGCGTCGGACGGCCCGTACGGCTCCGACGTGGACGCGGCGGCCGCCGCCTACGCGGCGGAACTCGCCGCGGCGGCGCGCCCCGAGGACCACGGTCCGGTGCCGACGTTCGACGTCCTGATGCTGGGCGTCGGACCCGACACGCATGTGGCGTCCCTGTTCCCCGAACTCCCGGCGGTCCGCGAGACGGAACGCACGGTCGTCGGGGTCCACGGTGCGCCCAAGCCGCCGCCGACCCGCATCTCGCTCACGCTTCCGGCGATCCGCGCGGCACGTGAGGTGTGGCTGCTCGCGGCGGGCGAGGACAAGGCGAAGGCGGCGGAGATCGCGCTGTCCGGCGCGGGCGAGATCCAGGCGCCGGCGGCGGGAGCGTACGGGCGGGCGCGGACGCTGTGGCTGCTGGACGCGGCGGCGGCGTCCGAGCTGCCGCGCGAGCTGTACCGCCCGGCTTCCGCCTGATCGATGCGGCCGAGGCCCGGCC
>NZ_JBSGZJ010000080.1:0-20342 GCF_053610925.1 Streptomyces sp. NPDC054847
GACTCTGCGTGAATCCGATCCCACCCAGAGTCGTCCAATCGGACGTCTCGCGCACCCTCGCGCCACGCCGAAGGGCCCGGCGCCCCCATGGGGATCCGGGCCCTTCCAAGCCGTTCGGCGCGCGTGTCCCGCGCCTCGATCAGGTGCGGCCTAGTCGAGGTAGTCGCGCAGGACCTGCGAACGCGACGGGTGACGCAGCTTGGACATCGTCTTGGACTCGATCTGCCGGATGCGCTCTCGCGTCACGCCGTAGACCTTGCCGATCTCGTCCAGGGTCTTCGGCTGGCCGTCCGTGAGACCGAAGCGCATGGACACCACGCCCGCCTCACGCTCGGACAGGGTGTCGAGCACCGAGTGGAGCTGCTCCTGCAGGAGGGTGAAGCTGACCGCGTCGGCCGGGACGACCGCCTCGGAGTCCTCGATCAGGTCACCGAACTCGCTGTCGCCGTCCTCACCGAGCGGGGTGTGCAGCGAGATCGGCTCACGGCCGTACTTCTGGACCTCGATGACCTTCTCGGGGGTCATGTCGAGCTCCTTGGCCAGCTCCTCCGGGGTGGGCTCACGGCCCAGGTCCTGGAGCATCTGGCGCTGGACGCGCGCGAGCTTGTTAATGACCTCGACCATGTGCACCGGGATACGGATGGTGCGGGCCTGGTCGGCCATGGCGCGTGTGATCGCCTGACGGATCCACCAGGTGGCGTACGTGGAGAACTTGTAGCCCTTGGTGTAGTCGAACTTCTCGACCGCGCGGATCAGACCGAGGTTGCCCTCCTGGATCAGGTCCAGGAAGAGCATGCCGCGGCCCGTGTAGCGCTTGGCCAGCGAAACAACCAGCCGGAGGTTGGCCTCCAGCAGGTGGTTCTTGGCGCGACGGCCGTCCTCGGCGATGATCTCGAGCTCGCGCTTGAGCTTCGGGGCCAGCTTGTCCGAGTTCGCCAGCTTGTCCTCGGCGAACAGACCGGCCTCGATGCGCTTGGCGAGCTCAACCTCCTGCTCGGCGTTGAGCAGGGGGACCTTGCCGATCTGCTTCAGGTAGTCCTTGACCGGGTCGGCGGTGGCACCGGCGACCGCGACCTGCTGCGCGGGCGCGTCGTCCTCGTCGTCGTCGGAGAGGACGAAGCCCTTGCTCTCGCCTTCGGGCTCTTCCTCGTCGCCCTTGCCCGCGGGCTGGGCCTCGTCGAGCAGCTCCTCGCCCTCGGCGTCGTCGCTGTCCTTCTTGGCGGTGGTCTTCTTCGCCGCCGTCTTCTTGGCGGTGGTCTTCTTCGCCACCGTCTTCTTGGCCGTCGCCTTCTTGGCGGCCGCCTTCTTCGTGGGCGCGGTCTCCGAGGACTCGTCGGCCGGGACCTCGACGGTCTCGGCCGTCGGAGCCGCGGTGGCCGCCACGGTCTTCGCCGTGGTGGTCTTGGCGGCGACGGTCTTGGTGGCGGTGCGCTTTGCCGGGCTCTTCGCTGCGACGCTCTTGCGGGCGCGCTTCGGCGACTCCGCTGCACTGACCATCAGCGTCACACCCTCTTCCTCGAGGATCTGATTGAGGCTGCGCAGAACATTCTTCCACTGGGTTGGCGGAATCTGGTCAGCTTCGAAGGCACGACGCACGTCATCGCCGGCGATCTGCCCATCAGCCTTTCCCCGCTCGATGAGCGCCATCACAGACTCGGACTCGGCGATCTCCGGCGGGAGCGTACGGGATGTGCTGGCCGACACGAACAACCTCTCGGAACGATGGAAACGGCTTCCGGCCCCACCCATGATCGGGCCGGAGCCGACGACCACCGGGCTGCGGATGTGCCGGTGGCGCGGGCAAAACCAAGGAGCTGTCACAGCGCCATGTACGGCGGCTGTATTCCCTCCTCGGCTGTCACCTCTTAGGTCATCGCGCTGTCTCGAGGAGTGTTACGCCCAATCCACGTGGCCCGAGTCACACCCCAAATGCCGCTTTACGGTCGAAGTGGTGCGATCAGTGCAGTGCGAGTCGCCGGACCCCCTGGGAATCCGGCGACATGCAGCCCGAACACCGTCGCACTCGCCGACCGCCGACGCGGTCAGTGCTCACGCGGCGCGGGGACCACTCGCTCCCCTTCCGGGTGAACGGTGAGCAGCCGGCGCATGGCGGACTCGGCGGCGTGGGCATCCCCGGAGGCGAGGGCTTCCGCGATGTGGGCGTGGTGCGACAGGGACGCCTCGGTCGGGCGATCACAGCCCGCGACCGGGCCGCCGGACACCTGGAGCGCGGCCGAGACGATGCCCGACAGGTGCTCGAGCATGCGGTTGCCCGCGAGCTGGATGAGCAGGGAGTGGAATTCGGCGTCGGCGCGCGAAAAGGTAAGGCCGTCACCCTGAGCCAGGGCGTGGCCCATGATCTCGACCATGTCGCCGAGACGCTGCTGGACGTCCTCGCGGCCGTGACCGGCGGCGAGCCGGGCCGCCAGCGGCTCGATCGTCCAACGCAGCTCGCTCAGCTCACGGCGCTGGTCGTCACGCTGCGGGCCGAAGGCGCGCCACTCGATGATGTCGGGGTCGAGAAGGTTCCAGTCACTGACGGGCCGGACCCGGGTGCCGACATTGGGGCGGGCACTGACCAGCCCCTTCGCCTCGAGGACACGCAGAGACTCGCGCACGACCGTGCGGGAGACCTCGAAGCGCTGGCCGATCTCCTCGGGGACGAGCGGACGGTCGGCCCCGAGATCGCCCGAGACGATCATCTGGCCGAGCTGCTGGACGAGTTGGCCGTGCAGGCCGCGACCGCGGCTGCCTGCCGTACGGCGGCCCACCCGGCCCAACTCGGTGTCGGCCGCTTCCCAGGCGGGAGGAGCGACGCGATCGGCCGCGGGCGACTCCCCGTAGCCGTAACGGTCGAGTTCCCCCGGGCCGGCCAGACCGGTCTCGGCGGGGCGGGCGGGGGGCATCATGGTGTGCGCAAGGGTACTCACGCATCCTTTGTCGGCTCAGCTTCCGAGCCCCTTGAGGTCTTTGGTGAAAAGCACACGAAAGGGTGATCGGCGCTCACCCCGCAATTGACGCCTTATCGGAAAGAAACGGGCATTCCCCTAGACGTTGCGGGCAGTTCACGGACAGCCGGTCGCCGTTGATCACCAAAACGCCCTCCGGCGAAGGCCGGTGAACACATATGCGCAGATCAGGGCCACCAACGACAACATCAGCGCGACGCCCACGGGTTGCGCCGGCAACCGCATCGCTGCGATCAGCCGGCGATCCGCCTGCTGAGGAAGCTCGACCCAGGCAGGCTCCCGGAGCCTGCCGGACGGTCCGGCTATCGAACGGACTGCCGGTACGACGAGCACCTTGTGTGCGAGGGGCGCCACGTGGACCGGCACGGCGAGAACCGCGGCGACTCCGGCGGCGGTGACCCTGAGTACCCCCGCGGCGAGCAGGCCCCACCATGCGCATCCGACACAGAGTGCGCACCAACCGGCCGCCGGCGCAGGCCAGTCGGGCGGCAGCGCCACCGATTCCGGCCCGACACCAGCCGGAGCGCCTGCACATCGAGGGCACCACGAGCTCCGCGAGCGTGACGGCGGCCGCCGCCGTCACACCGAGCTTGGCCAGAAGCAGTCCCAGCCGCGCGGGGCACCGTGCCCCGCGCGGACGCGAGAGCGGGGTAACGGAACTCCTCACCGAAGGCGCGCACCGATCAGCCCGGCCCTCGAAGGCCGCCGGAGGCAGCGGCAGGAAACCGGGCCAGGCGGCGACGGTGTGCGACTTCACCGTGGTCGCGCCGGTCCGGGCGAGCACGAGGCACACGGCGAGCGAGGCGGCAAGCGCGGCCAGAGCAATCAGCGGAGAGGTCCGGACACCGAGGAGCGGGCGGAGCTCGTAGCGCAGCGGCCACCGGGGAAACTGCGCACCAGCTGCTGCGTCCGGGGAACGGCGGGGGTGGGGGTGGGGGTGAGGGTGGTGGCGGCGGCGGGGATCGGCCGGGGCCGGGGAGCGGAGGGACCGGCCGGGGCCAGCCGGGAGGGGCTCGGCCACGGCCGGGCGTCGGCCCAGGTGGAGGGCTGGCTGGGGCCGGGGGCGGGACCGGACGGGACCGGACGTCGGCCCGCGACTCGGACCGGACCGGAGGGTGGCCCCTGGGCCGGGGGTCGGGGTCGGGACGGAGGTCAGCCAGGAGCGGGCGTCGGCCCTGGGCGCAGGGCCCGGGTCGGAGGTCGGCCCGGTCGGGGTAGGCCCGGATCGGGGGTCGGCCCGGGTCGGGGGTCGGCCGGGGCGGGACATCGGCCCCTGGCCGGGTCCGCCGGGCCGGGTGTCGCCCGCGCCCGGAACCGGGCCGCACTGGGGCCACGCCTTGGACCTGCCGCGCCTCGGGCCTCGCCCCCGGGGCAAAGCCCGCACCTGGCCTCGCCCACGGCCAAGAGCTCACCGGAGGGTGTTTCCAGGCGCGGCTGCCCCCGGGCGGGCTCGCGGAGCCCGGGCGCTGATTCCCGCGGGCGCTCATGGCATGCCCGGCGATAGCCCTGCCCTGCCCTGCCCTGCCCTGCCCTGCCGGAACCGTGCATGCGGGGCAACTGCGTGCCGGCCCCGCCCGAGGTCAGACCTCGGGCCGCAGCATCGGCGGGTTCAGAATCGTGGCGCCGCCGGCCCGGAAAAGCTGGGCGGGCCGGCCGCCCTGCCGGGTGGTCGTGCCGCCGGCCGGGACCAGGAAGCCCGGCGTACCAGTGACCTTGCGGTGGAAGTTGCGGGGGTCGAGGGCGACGCCCCACACCGCTTCGTACACCCTCCGCAGCTCTCCGACGGTGAACTCCGGTGGGCAGAACGCCGTGGCCAGGGACGAGTACTCGATCTTGGAACGGGCCCGCTCCACGCCGTCCGCCAGGATCACCGCGTGGTCGAAGGCCAGCGGCGCCTGCTGTTCGTCCTCCCTGGCGAAAGCGGTGTCCCGGGCGAGGAGTTCCTCGACCGGCGCCCAACGGGCGCTGTTCGCGTCGCCGCCGGCACGGGGCGCCGGCAGGTCCGGGGCGAGCACGAGGTGCGCGACGCTCACCACCCGCATCCGTGGATCGCGCTTGGGGTCGCCGTATGTGGCGAGCTGTTCAAGGTGGGCGCCGTTGGCCGATCCCGGTGAGGCGGGGTCGTGCGCGCACAGTCCCGTTTCCTCGGCCAGTTCGCGGGCGGCCGCCGCCGCCAGGTCCTCATCGCCTCTGACGAAGCCTCCGGGCAGCGCCCACCGTCCCTGGAACGGCGGCTCGCCTCGGCGTACGACGAGGGCACAGAGCGCATGCCGACGCACGGTGAGCACGACCAGGTCGACAGTGACGGCAAAGGGCGGGAAGGCCGACGGGTCGTAGGGCGACATGCCGCGATCATAGTCGTCTGCCTGACGATAAACACACCCTTCCCAGCCTGTGCCCCGACGTTTTCGGCCCGACTCCGGAAGTCCACCGTCATAGGGCCCCCACCGCCCAAGTGGAGCCCGCCTGCGGCCTGCTCGACGGGTGCCGGCCGGCTCGGGCCCGCTGCGGATGCTCGACCGTCGCCGGACGCTGTGGACCCGCGCGGACTGCTCGATCGTGCCCGTTGCCGGACCAAAGGGCCGCCGACAACCGCTGGGCTGCAAGCCGTCGGCCACGCCACCGGCACGCGGTCATCGTCCGCTCCTCGCACCGCGCTGCCCACTGCGCCGTGCGGCACGTGTACGAGCACGAGCGGCCGCTGCACCGTGGCGTGGGCGGCTGGACGCGGCACCACTCCGAGGGTGCGTGCGGTGCAAAACGGCCTGGTCAGGCTCGGCGGCGGACGGCCGGACAGGCCCGCCGCGCCGCCGCCGACCGGCCGGAGTGCGGTGCGCGTCGGCGCAGGGTGCCGACGGTGTCCCCTGCGAGGTGACGTCGCGTTGACTCCGCAGGCAACGGCGCACCGTCTCCGGGTCCAGCCCTTCGTTGCACGCCTGGTGCAGCAGGCGTGCGAAGACGTACTCAGGGTCTGCACGGAGGGCGAGCCCCAGTGCCACACGTGCGCCTGGCTCGTCGCCGACGGACCAGGACACCCATCCGGCGAGGGTGAGGGTCGCCGCGGCGTGCTCCGTGTAGGGCCCGGCGCAGCGCCTCGACAGAACACGCCAGAGACGCAGGGCCGGAGCCGCTTCCTCCCCTTCCATCCATTGCGCTGCCCGGTCCCTCGTCTCCCGGTCCTGGAGGCCGAGGATCACCGCGGCGGCTTCGTCGTCCGAAACGAGCCGGTCGTCCTCGGCGTCGGCAGCGGGATCAACGTCGGCGCGAGGGGCTTCCGCCATCCGTTCCAGCAGAAGGCGTGCCAGCGCGATGGTCTCTTCGGCGACCTCCTGCCGACCCTGCGCGTCGAGAATCCTGGAGGTCAGTGCGGCACCTGCGGCGTCCAGGGCTCGCACCTGCTTCTCCGTCGCCGGTCCGGGCTGCGGGGCGAACCGCCGCTCCATGTCGCGCAGGCTTCCGCGCACCCGGACACCCGCGTACGCGGCCGCGGCGGCCATGACCGACGTGCCCGGCAGAGCGAGGGGCGTGCCGTCGGGCGGGCAGCAGCGGGCGTCAGGACAGCAGTAGGACCAGAAACGACCGTCGGAAATGCACAGTGCCTCGTACACAGGTACGTCGAGGCCTCCACAGGCGGTGCGCAGCCGCTGCGCGAGCGGGCGCAGGCGCTCCATCACCCGGTCACCCGTCTCGTCGCCGACCGGGTCCTGGCACAGGAAGACGACGATTCCGTCGGGCCGTGGGCCGCGGCGACCGCTGCCCCGGATCAGACACTCCGCGAGTTGCGCCGCAACGGGCTCCCATTCCCGTGGCGCACGCGGAATGCCGAGCCGCAGCCGCCCGCCGAAGCGTCCGTTGCTGCCGTGCAGGGCGACGAGCACGATCGAATCGGTCGGGTGGAAGCCCATCATGTACGGAAGCGCGTCGGCGAGTTCGCCAGGCCCGCGCAGGGTGATCTGCTGGTCGGGGCCTGATCCGGTGAGGTCGTAGTGCTTGTTCATGCCCTGACGGTCCCGCGCCGGCCCGACCCGCCGCGACCCCTGTGGATAAAGTTGTCCACAGGTCATGGGCTCGTTCGCGCTTTGTCGGTGTCATCGGGTTGCATGGGTGCATGACCAACGCAGACCGCGTGGAGCTTCGGGCTTCCGCCGATTCCGTACTGGCACGGCTCGTCTCCGACACCTCCGGCCGTGCCCGGCTGCGCGAGGACCAGTGGCGGGCCATTGAGGCCCTTGTCGCCGACAAGCGCCGTGCGCTGGTCGTCCAGCGGACCGGATGGGGAAAGTCCGCGGTCTACTTCGTCGCTACTGCCCTGCTCCGGGCCCGCGGCAGCGGCCCCACGGTGATCGTCTCTCCCCTGCTCGCGCTCATGCGCAACCAGGTGGAGGCGGCGGCCCGGGCCGGGATCCGCGCCCGGTCGATCAACTCGTCGAACACCGAGGAATGGGAGACGATCCAGTCCGAGGTCGCCGCGGGTGAGGTGGATGTTCTGCTCGTGAGCCCGGAGCGGCTGAACAACCCCGACTTCCGCGATCACGTGCTGCCCCGGCTCTCGGCCGCGACCGGACTGCTCGTGGTGGACGAAGCCCACTGCATCTCGGACTGGGGCCATGATTTCCGGCCCGACTACCGCAGGCTGCGCACCATGCTCGCCGAGCTTCCCGCCGGCGTCCCCGTCCTCGCGACGACCGCCACCGCCAATGCCAGGGTCACGGCGGACGTCGCGGAGCAGCTCGGCACAGGCGCGGGCACGGACGCCTTGGTGCTGCGCGGCCCGCTGGACCGGGAGAGCCTGAGTCTCGGTGTGCTGCAGCTCCCGGACGCGGCCAGCCGTCTTGCCTGGCTGGCCGACCATCTCGGCGAGCTGCCGGGTTCCGGCATCATCTACACGCTGACGGTCGCCGCCGCCGAGGAGGTGACCGCGTACCTGCGCCAGTGCGGTCACACCGTGACCTCGTACACCGGACGCACGGAGAACGTGGACCGCCAGCAGGCGGAGGAGGACCTGCTCGCCAACCGCGTGAAGGCGCTGATTGCGACCTCGGCGCTTGGGATGGGCTTCGACAAGCCGGACCTCGGCTTCGTCGTGCACCTCGGCTCCCCCTCGTCGCCCATCGCCTACTACCAGCAGGTGGGTCGCGCCGGCCGTGGCGTGGAGCATGCGGAGGTGCTGCTTCTGCCGGGCAAGGAGGACGAGTCGATCTGGCAGTACTTCGCGTCCGTCGCCTTCCCTCCCGAGGAACTTGTGCGGCGCACTCTCGATGTGCTGGCGCAGGCGGACAGGCCGCTGTCCCTGCCCGCGCTGGAGCCCTTGGTGGAACTACGGCGCACACGGCTCGAAACGATGCTCAAGGTGCTCGACGTGGACGGCGCCGTGCGCCGGGTCAAGGGCGGCTGGACGACGACGGGCCAGCCGTGGTCCTACGACGCGGAACGCTATGCGTGGGTGGCCAGGCAGCGCGCGGCCGAGCAGCAGGCGATGCGCGAGTACGCCCGCTCCACCGGCTGCCGGATGGAGTTTCTGAGGCGCCAGCTCGACGACGAGGAGGCGACGCCCTGCGGCCGCTGCGACAACTGCTCCGGAGCGCGATTCAGCGACAAGGTGTCGGCGGGAGCACTGGACGCGGCACGTGGGGAGCTCGGCAGGCCGGGCGTCGACGTCGAGTCCCGCAAGATGTGGCCGACCGGACTGACCGCCGTCGGCGTCAGCCTCAAGGGCCGGATCCCGGAGAGCGAACAGTCCTTCACCGGCCGCGCGCTGGGGCGTCTTTCGGACATCGGCTGGGGGAACCGACTGCGCCCGATGTTCGCCCCGCAGGCACCGGACGGCCCCGTTCCCGACGACATGGCCGACGCGGTCGTGACCGTGCTCGCCGACTGGGCCAAGGGCCCCGGCGGCTGGGCCTCCGGGGCTGTGGACGCGCCGGCCCGGCCCGTGGGCGTGGTGACGATCGCCTCCCGCACCAGGCCCCGTCTGATCGGCTCACTCGGCAGCCGTATCGGGCAGGTCGGCAGGATGCCCCTGCTCGGCACCGTCGAGTACGTGCCGGAGGCACTGGAGGCACACGTTTCACGCACCAACAGCGCGCAGCGGGTGCGGGCGCTGCACGAGACGCTCGTCGTGCCGCCGCAGCTGGCCGAGGCCCTGGCCGCCGCGGACGGCCCTGTTCTCCTGGTGGACGACTACTCGGAGAGCGGCTGGACCCTGGCCGTGGCGTCGCGGTTGCTGCGCAGAGCGGGCGCGCAGGGCGTGTTTCCGCTGGTCCTTGCCGTCCAGTCCTGATGCGGAGGGGTCACCGGTGGCAGACAGGGGAAGGGATATGAGAGTCATACCCGTCGATTTCAGCCGGTCGTGCCGAATTGCTCGTTGCCGCATTCCCATGCGCCAGGAAGAATTGGACTGCTCCCCGCACGGCCCGTAAGCGGTCCCGTAGGGCCATGCCGCGGCGCGCCCTCACCCGACCCTGCCCGCACTGTGGGCGCGTATGCGAAGGGAGGACCGTGACCTTCGGATTCGCTTCGTCCGCAGCCACTTCGATCACCGCATCGGCCAACTCCGCCAACCGCCTTGCCCGGTTGCTCGAACCGGCCGAGTGGGCAGCGGCCGGAATCCCGCTGCTGCGCAACCCGCGCGAGGTCGTCGGCGGACTGCATGCGCGACACCGTCCCGCCCCGGCGACGGCTGTCGTCGCCGTGCTCGATCACGAGGAACGGCTCGCGGCCAGCGCGTCGTTCACCCGGCGTGCCGTCCCGGCGGACGGCTGGGAGTTCCGCAACGCGCTGCTGGCCCACCTGCGCCGCGTGATCCCCCACGATCTCCGTCGGCGTACGCCGGTGCGCACCGCCGTGCTGCTCTACTGCCGTGAGGGCGACGAGCGTTGGACGGAGGAGGACGGGGCCTGGATGTGGGGCCTGCGGGACGCCTGCACGCTGCACGGCCTTCGCTGCGGCGCGTACATCACGCTGACGCGCGGCGGTTGGCAGGTGCTGGGTGAGGGCCGGGGCGGCCGGCACCCCAACTCGACGTCCTCACCCGGTCGTCTGGCAGACGCCGGGACCGACAGCGACCATGCACCGCTGCGTACCGCAGGGGGCGCCGTGGACGCGCTCCGGCGCACGGCGGCCCGCTGAAGGTGTCATCCACCGGCTGCCCAGGCACTTTGGGCAGCCGGGTCACGACCGGGCCTTGCGGCCCGTTCCGCCGGTGCGGATCAGACGCCCGCGCCGAGCACGGCGTTGATCCGCTCCGGGTCACCGCACACGATGAGAAGCGCCGAAGCCCTTTCCATCGCGGCCGGCAACGCGCGGGCGGTGGTGTCGTCCGTGCCGCCATTGACGGCGACAACGACCACGGGGCGTGCCGCGGCGCGCTCCACGGACGACGCGTCCGCGTAGAAGACATCGTCGCGGGAATCGTGCTGGGCCCAGTAGGCGTCCTCGCCGAACGACAGCTCGTGAGCGGCCCACGGGTGCTGGTCGCCGGTGGTGAACACCAAGACGTCGCCGGGGGCGCGACCGGAGTCGAGCAGCAGGTCGACCGCCTCGTCGGCGGCGTCCAGCGCGCCACCTGCCGGGGCGGGGACAAGCTGGACCTGCGGCGCGGAACGATTCTCCGGCCGTGACGGCTTCGGCTTGCCGGCAGCGCCGGTCGCACGCTGCGCGGGCGGGGCGGGCCGGGACGGGCCGGGGCCCGGGTGACCGGGACGCGGCGAGGCCGCGGAACGCGGACCGGGGACGGGACGGGGGGTCGGCGCGGTGCGGCCTGTGGCCGGAGTGACGCGGGGACCCTGGGCGCTCTCGTGAATGTGAGGCTCCTCGGGAATGAGAGGCATGGGTGGATGTCTATCAAACGCCGCTGCGGATGGCATCGGCGGGTGGCACAAAACGTGTGACGGATGTTGACGGCGGGGCGAGTTCAGAAGTCGAAGCCGAGCTGGCCCCCGCTTTCGAGTTCGGCCGCCTCCGGCGAGAGCCGGACCTTCTTGAGGTGCCGCCATTGGGGCAGGTAGTCGAGATAGGCCCAGGACAGCCGGTGGTACGGGGTGGGTCCGAGCTCCCGGAGGGCGGCCTTGTGCACGGGCGACGGATAGCCGGCGTTGTCGGCGAAGCCGAACGCGGCGAACTCGTCCGGCAGTTGCGCCATCATCGCGTCCCTGTGCACCTTGGCGATCACCGATGCAGCGGCCACGGCCACGCAGGACTGGTCGCCCTTGATCACGGTGCGCACCTGCCAGGGCACTCCGAGGTAGTCGTGCTTGCCGTCGAGGATGATGGCGTCCGGGCGTACGGGCAGCGCTTCCAGGGCCCGGCCGGCGGCCAGTCGGAGCGCCGCGGTCATCCCCAGTTCGTCGATCTCCTCGGGGGAGGCGTGACCGAGGGCGTGAGCCGTGACCCAGCCTTCCAGAAGCTCCGCCATCTCCGCCCGGCGCTTGGGGGTGATCAGCTTGGAGTCGGTGAGGCCAACGGGGGGCCGGCGCAGGCCGGTGACCGCCGCGCAGACCGTGACCGGTCCCGCCCACGCTCCGCGGCCGACTTCGTCGATCCCGGCAACGATCTTGGCGCCGGTCGTCGCCCGGATCGAGCGCTCGACTGCGTGGGTAGGTGGTTCGTAGGCCATGGCGCCAACAAGGGTACGCCGCCCCGGCAGCCGGATGACACCCGGCTCCTGGTCACGTTCCGCGGGGCGGCGGCGGACAGCTGTGGGGCCGCAGCAGCGGAACCATGACCTGGTCGATCATCTCGGCGAGGTCCCGGTCCGGCCAGTGGCTTCCACAGATCTTGGAGCGGTACATCAGCAGGCCGGGGATCACGTCGAAGACGAGCTCACAGGCCGCGTCCGCCCGCACGTCGCCACGGCGGACGCCACGGTGCACCACCTCGCGGAAGAGCTGGGTGGAGGGCCCGATGACCTTGGTGTTGATCAGGCTCTGGAAGCGTTCCGCGGTGACGGTGTCGCATTCGTAGAGCACCGAGCGCAGCGCGATCCCGGTGCGGGAGAACATCGCGTCACGCACCCGCCGGCAGACGTGGAGGAGGTCCTCCCGGATGCTGCCGCGGTCGGTGGCCTCGTCGAGGCTCGGCAGACCCGCCTCGAGGGCGTCGGCGACAAGATCTTCCTTCGAGGGCCAGCGACGGTAGACGGCCGCCTTGCCGGTCTGCGCCGAGGCGGCCACCCCCTCCATCGTGAGCCCGCTCCAGCCGACCGTACTGAGCTGCTCCAAGGCGGCTTCGAGGATCGCACGTTCCAGCACGGGCCCTCGTCGGCGCAGGGCGACCGGCGGAACCTCCGCGGCACCGGTCCAGCGCGAAGTGGCCATCTTCATATCTCCGTTGGGGACGGGAGGTTCAGTGAACGCTTGCGTTCACTGACGGGGACTCTCTACGGTTGACGAGAAAGTGAACGGCTTCGTTCACTAACTCATGCGTGGGGGACTCATAGTGACAACCTCTCAGTTAACCGCACCCGCCCCTCCGGGGACTGCCCGCCGACCGGGGCGCTCGGGCATCGCACTCACCGTCATCGCAGCGCTGCAGCTCATGGTGGTCCTCGACACCACGATTGTGAATATCGCGCTCCCGCACATCCAGGGGGCTCTCGAGTTCACCACGACCCAGCTCTCATGGGTGGTGAACGCCTACACACTCACCTTCGGCGGACTTCTGCTGCTCGGCGGCAGAGCGGGCGACATCCTCGGCCGCCGCCGGGTGTTCGTCTCCGGCGTACTGCTGTTCACCTTCGCCTCGCTGCTGTGCGGCATCGCCCAGGAGCCCTGGCAGATGCTCGCGGCCCGCGCACTGCAGGGCGTCGGTGGTGCGATCGCCTCGCCCACGGCGCTCGCCCTGATCACCACGACCTTCCGTGAGGGGCCGGAACGCAATCGCGCCTTCGGCATCTTCGCGGCCGTCTCCGCGAGCGGCGCCGCCATCGGGCTGCTGGCCGGAGGCATGCTCACGGAGTGGCTGGACTGGCGCTGGGTCTTCTACGTGAACCTGCCCATCGGTATCCTCATCGCCGTTCTCGCGCCGGTGTTCATCAACGAGTCGGAGCGCAACCCCGGCCGATTCGACGTGGCAGGCGCCCTCACGTCGACCGCGGGCATGGCATCGCTCGTCTACGGCTTCATCAGGGCCTCGGAGGACGGCTGGAGCGATGGGCTCACGCTCGGTGCGTTCGCAGCCTCCCTGGTGCTGCTGACCGCATTCGTGTTGATCGAACGCAAGACCCGTGACCCGATCACACCGCTGCGGATGTTCGCAGACCGCAACCGTTCCGGCACGTATCTGATCATGATGAGCCTCGCGGCGGCGATGTTCGGCATGTTCTTCT
This sequence comes from Streptomyces sp. NPDC054847, assembly GCF_053610925.1. Lineage (NCBI taxonomy): Bacteria > Bacillati > Actinomycetota > Actinomycetes > Kitasatosporales > Streptomycetaceae > Streptomyces > Streptomyces sp. NPDC054847. The sequence continues at coordinate 13,294 of NZ_JBSGZJ010000080.1, forward strand.
TCATCGTCCTGTTCGTGCAGAACGTGCTGGACTACAGCCCCATCACGTCCGGACTCGCGTTCCTCCCGGTCACGGTGGCGATCATGACCTCGGCCGGCCTCTCCACGAAGCTGCTGCCGGTGCTGGGCCCGAAGCCCTTCCTGACCGCCGGTGCGGTCCTCACAGGCAGCGGCATGGCCTGGCTGACGCTCATATCCCCCGACAGTTCCTACCTGGGCGGAGTCCTGGGGCCGATGCTGCTCTTCGGCTTCGGCATGGGTCTGGTGTTCGTGACAGCGACGCTGACCGCCGTGTCCGGCGTGGCGCAGCACGAGTCGGGCGCGGCCTCCAGCCTGCTCAATGCCACCCAGATGGTTGGCGGTTCGCTCGGCCTGTCGATCCTCATGACGGTCTTCGGGACGGCCGGCCGCGAAGAGGCGGAGCGCCAGATGCCGTCGTTCCTCGCGGAATCGACGCCTGCCCAGCAGGAGGCCTTCGCGCGGACCCACGAGCTGCCGCCCCCGTGGGGTCACCAGGTGCTGGCCGAAGGCATCGCCACCGCGTTCTGGGCGGGGGTGGGCCTGGTCGCTCTCGCCGTCGTGACAGCCGTTCTCGTGGTGCGGGTACGCAAGAGCGATCTGGAAGCACTCAGCGGAGCGGCGGGCCCCGGCGGCCACGCCGCATGACACCCCGGATACAGGCCGTACGCGGGGGGACGGCCTGTATCCGCTTCCGGGCGCTCCGGCCTCAGCCGAGCCGGCCGGCGCCGGGCAGCCAGCCGGGCAGTTGCTCGGTCTGCTCCAGCCAGTGGGCCGGCGGCTGTCCGCCCTTGCTCGCGGCGACGACTCCGCAGGCGATGGCGCAGGTGGTGTCGACATCGCCGCCGACCTGGGCGGTCGTCCAGAACGCGTGCTCGAAGTCGCCGAGCGACCTCGCCGCGGACCAGAGCGCGAACGGCACCGTGTCATGGGCGCTGGTACGCCGACCGCAGCCCAGGACCGCGGCGACCGTACCGGCGTCGTCGTAGTCGAGCATGTCCCGGGCCCGGCGCAGTCCGGCGCCCACCGCACTGCGCGGCACCAGGGCGACCACGCCGTCCAGCAGGTCCGCCGGCGCGGGTGGGCCGGCGGGGTCGGCGGCGAGCGCCGCCGCCGCGGCCACGGCCATGGCGCCGACCACTGCCTCCCGGTGCTGATGCGTGGGATACGAGGAGATCTCGGCCTGGTGCGTGGCCTGCTCGGGGTCGTCCGCGTACCAGGCGCCGAGGGGCGCGATCCGCATCGCGGAGCCGTTGCCCCACGACCCCTGGCCCTTGAACAGCGCAGCAGCCAGCTCCCGCCAGTCGCCGCCCTCCCTGACCAGCCGGAGGAGCCGGTTGACCGCAGGGCCGTAGCCGCGGTCGAAGTCGTGGTGTTCGGCGAAGGACCGGGCGAGGGCGTCCTGGTCCACACGGTGGTGGTCGACGAGCACAGCGACGACGGAGCAGGCCATCTCTGTGTCGTCGGTCCACTGCCAGACGGACGGCGGCAGCTCGCGCCTCTTGAGCAGCGGATAGTTTGAGGGAACGAAGAACTGGGAGCCCAGAGCGTCTCCCACGGACAGGCCGCGCAGGCTGTCCAGAGCGCGTGCGAAGCGCGGGTCGGATGCGGATTCAGCGGTCATCTTCCTGCCACTCTATCCGGTGGCCCCGTACGGTTCCGGGGCCCTCCACTGCTCGAAGGGCCGGTCAAGGTGGTACTTGCCGTCGTCGCCGAGCTGCAGGGTACGTGTCTCGCCGTTGCCCGGATTGGACAGCGATTCGAACTCCGCGACGGTCCAGTGGAACCACCGCATGCAGAACAGCCGCATGGTCAGTCCGTGGGTGACCAGCAGGACGTTCGGCGGATGGTCCGGGGCTTCGAAGCTCCGGTGCAGGCTCTCCAGGAAGGCGCCCACCCGGTCGTACACATCGGCCCCGGACTCGCCCTGCGCGAAGCGGTAGAAGAAGTGGCCGTAAGCGTCGCGGTACGCCTTCTGGAGCCTGACGTCCTCCCGGTCCTGCCAGTTCCCCCAGTCCTGCTCCCTCAGCCTCGGCTCTTCCCTGACCCGCACCAGTTCCGGGTCGAGCCCGAACGCCTGGAAGGTCTCATGGGTGCGGCGGTACGGGGAGACGTAGACGCTGACCCGCTCACGACCGAACAGGTCCCGCAGCCGCGCCCCCGTCTCCGCGGCCTGTGCCAGACCCGCCGCGGTGAGCTTCAGGGCATGGTCGGGCTCGCGTTCGTACACCGTGTCATCGGCGTTGCCCACCGATTCTCCGTGCCGGACGAGGACGATACGTCGCGGTCGTGCCATACCAAGACCCTATGGCGACATCCGTTCAGTCGTGGAGCCGCCCCGAGGCCATGCGGCGGACCTGCCCGTCGAACCGCCGGCGCAGCAGACGGTCGTGGGAGACGACCACCAGCGCACCGGTCCACCGGGACAGGGCCTCCTCCAGATCCTCGACGAGGCCGAGTGCGAGATGGTTGGCCGGCTCGTCGAGAAGGAGCAGGTCCGCAGGCCGGGCCAGCAGCCTGGCGAGGGCCAGCCGTCGGCGCTGCCCGGCGGAGAGGGAACCGACGGAGATGTGCAGATCCCGTGAGCGGAAGAGCCCGTAGGACAACAGCAGTTCCGCGGCCTCGTCGTCCGCGAGCGCGAGGCCCCGCCGGAAGACCTCGAGCAGGGGCTCCGCGGGCCGGTTCACCGGAATCTCCTGGGCGAGGAAGCCGGTTCTTCCCCTGCGTGTCACAGATCCGGTGTCGGGTACGACAAGGCCGGCCATGACCCTGAGCAGGGTGGATTTCCCGGCGCCGTTACCGCCGTGGATCAACATCTTCTGCCCGGCCGCGACGCTGAGCCCCTCCACCGAGAGCCTGTCGCCGACGCGCACGCCGGTCAGGGTGACGAGCCGGCCCGAGGCGGCGCCGGACAACGGTCCCACCGTGAACCGAAGCGGCTCCGGCGGCTTCGCCACCGGCTCCTCCCGGAGTCTGCGCAGCCGCTCCTGGGCGTTGCGGATCCGACCGGAGACCGAGGCCTGGACCCTCCCGCCGGCCCTGTCGTAGGCCATTTTGTTGTTGTCCTTGATGGACCGGCCTACGGCGACGCTGTGTGCCGTGGTGTTCGCGAAGACTTCGAGCCGTGCCACCTCCTCGGTCCACTCCTCGTACGCCTGCTCCCAGCGCCGGCGAGCGGCCGCCTGCTCGGCACGGAAGCCCTCGTAGCCGCCGCCGTAGCGCACGACGGCGCAGCGGTCGGCGTCGACCTCGATGACCGCGGTGGCGACGCGCTCCAGGAAGGTGCGGTCGTGCGAGACGGCGATCACCGTCCCGGTGTGGCTGAGCAGCGTGCTCTCCAGCCAGTCGAGCGCTGTCTCGTCCAGGTGGTTCGTCGGCTCGTCGAGCAGCATCACCTCGGGCGCCGCCGCGATGAGACAGGCGAGGCCGAGCCGGGCCTGTTCCCCGCCGGACAGAGTGCCGAGGATGTGCTCGCGGTCCACGTGGGCGATGCCCAGGCCGTTCATGGCCTTGTCGACACGGGCGTCGGCTTCGTATCCCCCGCGGAGCTCGAAGGTTGTGAGCAGGTCCCCGTACTCCTCGAGGACGTCCTGCTCCGCCGAACCGAGGTCCGATTCGAGTTCGCGCAGCCTCGCTTCCATGGAGCGCAGTTCGGCCAGGGCGGCGTCGACGGCCTCACCGACCGTGCTCCCGGGCGGTAATTCGGGGGTCTGGGCCAGATGCCCCGTCCCGTTCTCGGTGACGGTGACCACCTCGCCGTCGACCGGCCGCTCGACGCCGGCCAGCAGGCGGAGAAGGGTCGACTTCCCCGCGCCGTTCTCCCCGACGATGCCGATCCGCTCGCCCGGACGCACGGCCAGGGAGACATCGTCGAAGAGCAGTCTGTCGCCGCGGGACAGGGTCACTCCGCGCAAGGAGATCTGAGTGGGCATGGGCACCTCCGGCGGAGATCTAACGCAACGGTTGTCGCGTTACGAGCAGTGTGGCACACTCGAGTCACCTAACGCAACGGGAGTAGCAATTGACTGGATCAGGATCCGCCCCCGGCACGCTCCGCCCCGGAGGTCGCACCGCCCGCACGCGGGCCGCCGTCCGCGACGCCGTCCTCACGGGCCTGGGCGAACACGGCTACCCCGGCCTCACCGTCGAATACGTCGCCGAGCACTCGGGCGTGCACAAGACGACCCTGTACCGGCGCTGGGGCGGCATCGAAGGCCTGCTGGCCGACACGCTCGACCTCGCCGGCGAGGACGACTGGAGCCCCCCGGACACAGGGAGCCTTGAAGGAGATCTGCGGGCGCTGGCACGCGAAGTGGCCGAATCCTTCGCCGATCCGGGACAGGCAGCCGCCCCCACCGCGATCATCGCCGCCGCCTTCCAGTCCCCACGCGCCGCCGAAGCGCTGCACGCCTTCTACGCGGAGCGGTTCTCCCGCTGCGAGAAAGTCGTGCACCGGGCGGTGGAACGCGGGGAAGCACCGGCCGGCACCGACGCGGGCGCCGTCGTCCGTGCGGTCAGCGCGCCGGTGTACTTCAGGCTTTTCATCACCCGCGAGCCGATGGATCCGGCGCTCGCCGACCAGTCGGCCGCCGCCGTCCTCGCGGCGGTCCGGGCAGGCGCCTTCGCCACGGCGCGGACAGCAGGACGGACGGTCCCGGGCGGCTGATCACACCGTCCAGGACGGCTCGAGCTCCACCACGTCACCGGCCAGTGCCACGACATCCGTCTGCGTCTGGGCGCGCAGCAGCAGACGCTCTATACGCTCGTCGCGGTATTTCCCGTGCTCAGCCGACGACAACCACATCGACATCACCAGGAACTCGCAGCCGGGTGCTTCTCCGAAGACGCCTCGCACCATCCCTGGCGACCCGGCCATGGCCGGGTTCCACACTTTCTCCTGCATCAGGGAGTAGTGCTCGACCCTGTCCTCACGCACCTTGCAGTGCGCCACCCTGACCACGTCGGCGTCCGTGAACCGCGGCTCGAAGCCGGTCTTGACGTCGAAGCGGTAGTCGAAGAGCTTGGCCTGGATGTCCTTGTAGGTGCCCGACTGCCCGGCCGCGAGCCGGTCGTGGGAGCGGGCCATGAAGGAGTCGTAGAAGGCCCGGGTCTCCCAGAAGGCGAAGACATGCGCCACGTTCGGCCGTAGTCTGCTCCACCCTCCGCCCTGTCCCCGGAACCCTGGCTCACCCGGCAGCCCCGCCCATTTCCGCTGCCCGCGTTCGAACCCTCGACGGTCCACCACGGTGCAGCGAATCCACTTGACCAGCACCGCGCCATCGTACGGCTCGGAACGTGGCGCCGGTCACTCTCCGCGCCAGTCGGCCCCCCGGCTGCGGTCGGTACGTCGAACGGGGCGGAGCGCCCGATGAGTTCGCGCCGTACCGCACGCCGTCCCCGGCCCCCACAATGATCGCCATGACCGACCTGCACACCAACCCGCTCTTCCATCGCCTCCGCTCCGCCGAGCGCATCCTCGTCGCCGGCGCCGGCGGCGGATTCGACGTGTACGCAGGCCTGCCGATCGCGCTCTCCCTGCACCACCAGGGCAAGGAAGTCCACCTGGCCAACCTCACGTTCAGCGCCACCGAGGGGCTGCCCCTGGATGCGTGGCTCGCCCCCGACGTGGCGATGATCGGCCCTGACACGGCACCGCATCAGGTGTATTTCCCTGAGCGTTCACTGGCCCGGTGGCTCGCCACCCACGGCTATCCCGACACCGTTCACGCCCTCTCCCGCGTGGGCGTCCAGCCGCTGCGTGCCGCATACCGCGCACTGATCGAGCGGTACGGCATCGACGCGGTCGTGCTCGTGGACGGAGGCACGGACATCCTCATGCGCGGTGACGAATCGGGTCTCGGCACCCCCGAGGAAGACATGACCAGCGTCGCCGCCCTGCGCGGCATCGGGGGACCCGAACGTCTCGTCGTGTCCGTGGGTTTCGGTGTCGACGCGTACCACGGTGTCAGCCATGGACTCGTGCTGGAGAACATCGCGGCGCTCGAGACCGACGGCGCGTACCTCGGCGCGTTCTCCGTGTCGCGCAACACCCGCGAAGGCGCCCTCTTCCTCGACGCGGTGGCCCATGCCCAGGCCACGACGCCTGATCACCCCAGCATTGTGAACGGCTCCATAGCCGCCGCCGTGCGGGGCGCTTTCGGCGATGTGCAGTTCACCTCCCGCACGCGGGGCAGCGAACTCTTCATCAACCCTCTGATGTCGATCTGTTTCGTCTTCGAACTCGAGGGGATAGCTCGGCGCTGCCTGTACCTGGACCGGATCGAACACACCCAGCTGATCCGCCAGGTCAGCAGTGAGATCGCGGAATTCCGTGACGAGGTCGTGCGCCAGCGGCCGCCTCGCCGCATCCCGCACTGAGCGGATACGGTCAACGAACCCAATTCATCCGGCAGTTACGGGGAAGGAAAAAGCGGTGAGCAGCCTCAACAAGGGCGTCCGGAAGGCGGAGGTGACCCTCAGGTGGGATCCCAGTCCGCTGGGAGAGCCGCCCCATGACCTCGACATCGTGGCCGCGACGTACCCCGCTCGAGCGCCGTTCGGCGAGCCGGCGTACGTCGTGCACTTCGACAGCCGCTCGCCCGACGGCACGATCACCCTGACCAGGGAGAGCAAGACGGGACAGGGCTTCGGGGCCGACGAGGTCATGACTCTGGAGTTCGACCGGCTGGCGGCGGAGTACGGCCGTGTCGTCCTCGGCGTGGTGATCCAGCAGCGCAACGGACGCACGGTGTTCGGTGATGTCGCGAACGCCTCGGTACGGGTCCTCGAGGGGCACCAGGAGATCGGGCAGCACGACTTCACGGCCGTCGCCGGCTCCACGGCGGCCAAGGTCGGCGAGTTCGTCCGGGGTGAGTCGGGGGACTGGGCGTTCAGCGACTCGCTCGTCGGCTTCGACGCGGACCCTCAGACCTTCGTCACGGTCATGAGCGATCCCACGCCCTGAGCACGCGTCCGCCGTTCGACGGGCGAGCAGGGGGAGGGCAGGACCGAAGGGCGCACGGAGAAGGGGAC
>NZ_JBSGZJ010000081.1:0-20121 GCF_053610925.1 Streptomyces sp. NPDC054847
ACGGAGGCCCCCGGGCCGCTGTCGTTCTCAGGGCCGGTGAGTGCGCAGGCGCGATATGCACATTTGACCGGAGGGTCGTTCACCGCAACCTTTGCCCGGTTCGGGTTGTCTGTATGTCCATGAATGACAGTCTCGTGCCCGACGTCACGGTTGTCGTCGGCGCCTATGAAGCCATGCCGTACCTGATCCGCTGTCTGGAGTCGGTGGAGTCGCAGACCATGGGCGCCGACCGCATCGAGATCGTCGCGGTCGACGACGGTTCGACGGACGGCACGGGCGAGTACCTGGAGGAGTTCGCCGCTCGCAGCAAGGTGCGCACCACGCTGGTCCGGCAGGCCAACTCTGGCGGGCCGAGCGGCCCGCGCAACGTCGGTCTCTCCCTGGCGCGGGGCCGCTATGTCTTCTTCCTCGACGCCGACGACTTCCTCGGCGACGAGGCGCTGGAGCGGATGGTCGCCATGGCGGACCGTGCCGGGACGGACGTGGTGCTCGGCAGGATGGTCGGCCGGGGCCGCGGCGTTCCCGGCTCGATGTTCCACGAGACCGTCGAGCGCGCCGATGTGTACTCGTCACGCATCATCTACGCGCTCAGCGCGCAGAAGCTGTTCCGGCGGGAGATGCTGTGCCGCCTCGGCCTCACGTTCGACGAGAGTCTTCCGACGGGTGAGGACTCGCTGTTCACCATGGAGGCGTATCTCGCCGGCAACGGCGTCTCCGTGGTGGCCGACTACGACTGCTACTACCTGGTCGGCCGCGAGGACGGCAAACACGCCACCCGGCGCGGTACCTACGGCGACCGCTTCGAGGCGCTGACCGGTCTGACCCGGGTGATCGCCCGCCTGGAGCCGCCGGGGCCGCGCCGCGATGTGCTGATGGTCAGGCCGTTCACCGTGGGGCTGCTCCAGCAGTTCGGTCCCGGTTTCCTGCGGCAGCCGGAGTCCGAGCAGCGCGACAAGCTGCGGCTGGCGGCCGCCATGACCGGGTACTGGAACGAAGGCGTCGCGAGCCGCGTGAGGGTGGGGGAGCGGCTGGTGCTGGAGTGCGTCGCAAGGGGCCGGCTCGACCTGCTGAAGGACATGGTGGAGTTCACCGCCGCCAAGTCGGTCCCCGAGGTGGTCCGTGAGCCCCGTACGGGACGCCGGGCCCGTGTGTATCTCGCCCATCCGCACTTCCGGGACCCCGCGGCGGGCCTGCCCGACCGGCTGTACGCCGTCACCGTCTCCGACTGGGCCGGCAGCTGCCGGGTCCTGCCGCCGGAGGCGCAGGCCCTCACCGTCCGGCGGGTGGTGCGCGGGGTGCGCAGACGGGTCCGGCGGCTCGTCCGCACCGCCCGGAATCGGAACACAGGGTCTGTGCAGGGGAACCGTGGGTAAAGTCGAAAGAGCTGAGCGGTATCCGCTCGTGGAACATCACTCGACTCGAGGACATGAATCGTGAAGGCACTCGTTCTCTCCGGAGGGGCGGGCACCCGCCTGCGTCCCATCACGCACACCTCGGCCAAACAACTGGTTCCCGTCGCGAACAAACCGGTGCTCTTCTACGGCCTCGAGGCGATCGCGGAAGCGGGGATCACCGAGGTGGGTGTGATCGTCGGCGACACCGCCGACGAGATCAGGGAAGCCGTCGGGGACGGGTCCCGATTCGGTGTGAAAATCACATACATTCCGCAGGAGAAGCCGCTCGGCCTGGCGCACGCCGTCGCCATTTCGCGGGATTTCCTCGGCGAGGACGACTTCGTGATGTACCTCGGTGACAACTTCATCGTCGGCGGCATCACCGGCCTCGTCGACGAATTCCGTACGGAACGCCCGGACGCGCAGATCCTGCTGACCAAGGTGCCCGATCCGACGTCCTTCGGCGTCGCCGAACTCGACGGGGACGGCCGGGTCGTGGGCCTGGAGGAGAAGCCGAAGGAGCCCAAGAGCGACCTCGCCCTCGTCGGCGTCTACCTCTTCACTCCCGCCGTGCACGAGGCCGTGCGGTCCATCGAGCCTTCCTGGCGAGGCGAGTTGGAGATCACCCACGCCATCCAGTGGCTCATCGACCAGCGCCGCGACGTGCGCTCGACGACCATCGCCGGCTACTGGAAGGACACCGGCAACGTCACAGACATGCTCGAGGTCAACCGCTCCGTGCTGGAGACCGTGGAGCCGAGCAACGACGGCGAGGTCGACCCGAGCAGCGAGATCATCGGCCGGGTCCGGATCGAGAAGGGGGCACGGATCACCAACAGCCGCATCGTGGGCCCCGCGATCATCGGCGGTGACACGGTGATCAGCGACTCGTACGTCGGCCCCTTCACCTCGGTCTCGGAAGGGTGCCTGATCCAGGACAGCGAGATCGAGTACTCCATCGTCCTGCGCGGCGCCTCCATCACCGGTGTGCGGCGTGTGGAGGCCTCGCTGATCGGCCGGGACGTCGAGGTCACGCCTTCTCCCCGTAACCCGTCCTCCCACCGACTCGTGCTCGGCGACCACAGCAAGGTACAGATCTCCTCATGACAACGAAGATCCTGGTGACCGGTGGCGCCGGTTTCATCGGTTCCCACTACGTCCGCACACTGCTCGGCCCCGACGGGCCGGGCGACGTGGCGGTCACCGTGCTCGACAAGCTCACCTACGCGGGCAACCCGGCCAACCTCGACGAGGTCCGGGGCCACCCCGGCTTCGCCTTCGTTCAGGGCGACATCTGCGACGCCGAACTCGTCGGCAAACTCATGGCGGAGCACGACCAGGTGGTCCACTTCGCCGCCGAGTCGCACGTGGACCGCTCCATCGACGGCGGTGCGGAGTTCGTGCGCACCAACGTGCTCGGTACCCACACGCTGGTCGACGCCGCCCACCGGGCCGGAGTCGAGCGGTTCGTCCACATCTCCACGGACGAGGTCTACGGTTCGATCGACGAGGGCTCCTGGCCGGAGACGCACCCGCTCGAGCCCAACTCGCCGTACTCGTCGGCCAAGGCGTCCAGCGACCTGATCGCGCTGTCGTACCACCGCACCCACGGTCTGGACGTCCGGGTGACCCGCTGCTCCAACAACTACGGGCATCACCACTTCCCCGAGAAGGTCATCCCGCTGTTCATCACCAACCTGCTGGACGGCGGGAAGGTCCCGCTCTACGGCGACGGCGGCAACGTCCGGGACTGGCTGCACATCGACGACCACGTTCAGGGCATCGAACTCGTCCGCACCAAGGGCCGCTCCGGCGAGGTCTACAACATCGGCGGCGGCACCGAACTGTCCAACAAGGAGCTCACCGGCCTGCTGCTGGAGGCCTGCGGCGCCGACTGGGACACCAGCGTCGAGTACGTCACCGACCGCAAGGGCCACGACCGCCGCTACTCGGTCGACTGCACCAAGATCCGCGCGGAACTCGGCTACGAGCCGCGCAAGGACTTCGCCACCGGGCTCGCGGAGACCGTCCAGTGGTACCGCGACAACCGCGCCTGGTGGGAGCCCCTGAAGGAGCGTGCGGCGCTGTGAGCTGGCTGGTCACCGGCGCCGGCGGCATGCTCGGCCGGGACGTCGTCGGCCGGCTGGCCGCGGAGGGCGTCCCCGCCGTCGCCGTCACGCGCGCGGACCTGGACATCACCGACCCCGACGCCGTGCGCTCCTGCCTGGCGGCCCACCGCCCCGCCGTCGTGGTGAACTGCGCCGCCTGGACGGACGTCGACGGCGCGGAGGAGCGGGAGGCCGCCGCCCTGGCCGTCAACGGCACCGGCGCGAGGAACGTGGCGGAGGCCTGCAAGGAGAGCGGCGCCGTCCTGCTGCACATCTCCACCGACTACGTCTTCGCGGGTGACGCCACCGTGCCCTACGCCGAGGGCGCCCCCACCGCGCCGCGCAGCGCCTACGGGCGCACCAAGCTGGCGGGGGAGCGGGCGGTGCTCGAGCTGCTGCCGGAGACCGGTCATGTGGTCCGTACGGCCTGGCTCTACGGCGCGGGCGGCCCCAACTTCGTCCGCACCATGATCCGGCTGGAGGCGGCCAGGGACAGCCTCGACGTCGTCGACGACCAGCGCGGCCAGCCCACGTGGAGCGCCGACCTCGCCGGTCTGCTCGTGCGGCTCGGGCAGGCGGCGGTGGCCGGGACCGTCCCCGCGGGCGTCCACCACGGCACCAGCCGGGGCGAGACAACCTGGTACGGCTTCACCAGGGAGATCTTCCGGCTGCTGGGCGCGGACCCGGACCGGGTACGGCCGACGGACAGCGCCGCCTTCGCGCGTCCGGCGCCCCGTCCTTCGTACAGCGTCCTCGGGCACGAAGGCTGGCGGGGAACCGGCATCGAACCTGTTCGCGACTGGCGCGAGGCGCTCGCAGAAGCGTTCCCCGCACTGGTGGACGCAGAGCGCGGAACGGGTGCTACTGGCCGGTAGACATTTACGTCCGGGCCGCGTACACGCTAACTTCGCTGGGAATCAATCAATTTGATTCCCAGCGAAGGGTTCGATCGGTGGATCGCCACGGTTTTCTGCGCCAACTGCACCGCACGTACAAACCCCGCAACTATCTCGAAATCGGGGTCAACGACGGACGTAGTCTGGCACTCTCCCGGGTCCCTTCCGTCGCGATCGACCCCGCGTTCCGTGTCGTGACGAGCATCAGTTGCGATGTCCACCTCGTCAGGGCCACCAGTGACGACTTCTTCGCGCGCAAGGACCCGCTGGTGCATCTGCGCAACGGCCGCAATCCCTTCCGCGCCCTGGCCCGCAAGGACCCGCTGAATGTGCTCGGCGGAGAGCCGAAACTCGAGCTTTCGTTCATCGACGGAATGCATCTCTTCGAGTACGCGCTCCGCGACTTCATGAACGTCGAGCGGCATTCCCGCTGGTCCAGCGTGATCGTGCTCGACGACATGCTCCCGAGGAACGTCGACGAGGCCGCGCGCGACCGGCACACCAAGTTCTGGGCCGGCGACGTCTACAAGGTCGCCCAGGTCCTGCGGAAGTACCGCCCCGACCTGGTCGTCGTCGAGGTCGACACCGCGCCCACCGGAGTCGTGGCGATCTTCGGGGCCGACCCGGAGAACACCGTCCTCAAGAACGCGTACGACAAGATCATCGAAGAGTACGTCGTGCCCGACCCGCAGGACGTCCCCGAAGAGATTCTCGTCCGCAAGAACGCCGTCCAGCCGGAGGCGCTGCTCGGCGCCGACTTCTGGCCCGCCCTGATCAAGGCACGCACGCTGCGGCGGCCGCGCTCGGCCTTCGCGCCGGTGCGCAGGAGCATCGAGAGGCTCACGGGCTGAGCCCCGTTCCCCCTCACGCCCCGGGTCCGCCGGACCCGGGGCGCTCGCCTGCGCGCCCTGTGCGGCTCAGCCGCGGGCGGCCAGCTCGTCGTAATAGGCGCGGCACTCCTCGTACCGTGGCAGCAGGCCCTGGCGCTCAGCCTCGGCCAGCGACGGTGCCGCGGCGTCCTTGTCGGAGAGCACCGGCGTGATGTCCTGCGGCCAGTCGATGCCCAGACCGGGGTCGAGGGGGTCGATGCCGTGCTCACGTTCGGGTGCGTAGCCCTCGGAGCAGAGGTAGACGACCGTGGCGTCGTCCGTCAGGGCCATGAACGCATGCCCCAGGCCCTCCGAAAGATAGACGCTGCGGTGGTCGACGTCGTCGAGGCGGACCGCCTCCCACTGCCCGAACGTCGGTGAGCCGACCCGGATGTCGACCACGACGTCCAGGACGGCGCCCCGCACGCACTTGACGTACTTCGCCTGGCTCGGCGGAACGTCGGCGAAGTGGACGCCGCGGAGCGTGCCGCGGCTGGAGACCGAGCAGTTGGCCTGGGCGAGCCGCAGACCGTGGCCGGCGGCCTTCGTGAAGTCGCCTTCCTTGAACCACTCGTGGAAGCTCCCGCGGCTGTCCGGGAAGATCTTCGGCTCGTGCACCCAGGCGCCGGTGATGGAGAGCTGCCGCATGTGATCCTGTCCTCTTTCCGGTGTTGCGGTCAGGTGGCCGATGCCGGGCCCGCGGGTCGGCCGGTCATCCCAGCAGTCGGGCCGCGATCCGGCGCACCTTCTTGCGCCCGGAGGACGGCAGCCGTCGCACGACAGGGCCGGCCACGGTGCGTACCGCCTCTCGCAATGCCGACCGGCGGCGCTGCACCGTCAGCTTCCGCAGCAGGGCGGGGTCCGGTGCGGGGAGACTGCCGTCCAGCCGGAGACGGCCGGCGGCATCGACATCCACCGTACACAGCGCCAGCGCACGGCCCTTCTCGCCGTCGAGCCGCACCCCGAGCTGCCAGGTGCCCTCCGGCGCCCCCTCGATCCGCCGGGGCACCGGCAGATGGGCGCGACCGTGCACCGGGCGCAGTGTGGACGGGAACGCGTGGACGACCGCGGCGTCCGGTGCCTCAGAGGTCTCCGGCTCCTCCGTTCCCGTCTCCGCCGCCTCGGCGGTGGCAGGGGCGGGCGTGGCCGGCGGCTTGCTCAGCACCAGCTGCACCGCCGAGTGAGCGGTCGAGGCCGTCGTGACCAGGTCGAGCCGCAGCTGCGGCGAACGCCCCGGCATGCAGAGCACGGGGCGGCCCTCCAGATAGGGGACCAGCTTCTTGCCGCGACGGGAGACATCGAGGGTGAGGTTGCCGTGCGGGTTGGTGAAGTACGGGATCACGGGGCGGGCGGGCGAGGACAGCAGTGCCGGGACGCACTGGTCGTCGACATGCTCCGCACGCTCGGCGCCCAGCCGCGTCTTGCGTACGAGACCGAGGCCGCGCACGCTCACCCAGGCGTCCCAGAAGCCCCGGGGGAGGTTGCCCCGGCCCTTGCGGCTGGCCTGGGACGCCAGCACGCCGGTGCCCCGGAGCACGACCTCGCAGGTCCGGCCCGCTTTGTCCGGCCCGTCGACGGGCTCCGTGGTCTCGTCGTCCTCGTCGTCGAGCATCTCGACGCGGGTCTCCAGCGTGGTCGGGCACAGCCACTCCACCGCCTTCTCGCGGTCACGCAGCGACAGCTCGGCCTGGAAGCCGGCGAGATCGTCGGTGATGTCGAGGAGCGCGCCCTCGGGGAGGAACCCGGAGGTGATGTCGGGGTGCACGTAGAGCCGCTCGTCACGGCTCAGAAACTTCAGCGGCAGACGCTGCTCGCCGTGGACCAGCCGTCCGGCCATGGTCACGGTGATCCGGCCGTCGGTCTCCCACCGCACGTTCTCCAGCCGGGCGGAGCCCTTGACGGACGCACCGAGCCGGGCGAGCCGCACCAGCCCCTCCGCGTTGTTCTCGCGCAGCAGGGTGGAGCGCATCCGCAGCATCGGACCGAGGCCGTCGTGCACGGAGTCGTCCATGTACTCCAGTGCGAGCGGCCGTACCGCGTCGACCATCTCCCGCAGGTAGGCGTCGTCGTACTTGAGCACCGCCGGCTCGCTGAGGCGGCCCAGCATCTCCACCCGGTAGAAGCGGCGCAGCACCCGGTCCCGCAGCGGACCCGGCTCGGTGTTGGCGACGACGACGTCGAGGACCTCACGGAGGTTGCCGTAGTAGCCCTCGGGGACGAGCTTCGCCGACCCGGCGTTCTTGCCGTCGTCCCGCTTCGAGTAGTGGTAGCAGGTGTACGTGCCGAGGATCGAGACGACCTTGGCGGGGAAGTACGCCCGCATCATGTACAGCTGGTCCTCGAGGCGGCGCTTGCCCTCGGGGTAGGCGATGCCGTGCTCGCGCAGGAACGCGGTGCGGAACATCTTGTGCGGGGTGAGGCTGTCGAACAGCGGCGCGTCGCGCAGCGTGCACTTCTCGCGGTTCGTACGGAAGACGCCGTGCGGCACGCCGCGGAAGTTGCTGGCCACCTTGCCGATGACGATGTCGGAGCCGTTCCTGTGCCCCATGTCGTAGAGGCGGCGCAGCGCGTCCGTGCCCAGGTGGTCGTCCTGGTCGAGGAACTGGACGTATTCACCGCGCGCTTCGGCGACCCCGACGTTCCTCGGCTTGCCCGGCCAGCCGGAATTCGGGATGTGGATCACCCGGAAGTGGGGATGCTCGGCCGCCAGCTTGTCGAGCCGCTCCGGCGTGTCGTCGGTGGAGCCGTCGTCGACGAACAGGACCTCGAACTCCTCGGCCGACAGGGTCTGGCGGACCAGGGAATCGATGCACGGGTCGATGTACTTCCCCGGGTTGTACACCGGGATGACGACACTCACTTTGACCGACACAGCTGCGCCCCGTCTGTTGTGGGAACCGGAGTCGAAGGTGGCGGGCCGGAGACAGGCATGCGCCG
Source organism: Streptomyces sp. NPDC054847 (assembly GCF_053610925.1). Classification (NCBI taxonomy): domain Bacteria; kingdom Bacillati; phylum Actinomycetota; class Actinomycetes; order Kitasatosporales; family Streptomycetaceae; genus Streptomyces; species Streptomyces sp. NPDC054847. The sequence goes on from NZ_JBSGZJ010000081.1 coordinate 8,205, forward strand.
GAGCGGCGCGGGCCACCGCCCACCGGCCACCCTAGCGGTTGGCCGGATCGAACAACCATCGGCGCGGTCAACTCGCTCCGCCCGCCGGGCCGCTGCGGCGTGGCACCGCGCGACGCGGGTGAAGGGGACAGGTGCCCGCCTGCCGGATGCTGCTGTCCAGCGAGCGGAATGCCCGCGCACCCGACAGCGGCGCTGGCATACATTCGGCCTTGTGACAGAGGCGAGGCACGGCGTGAGCGGACAGAGCCCGGAACAGCGGACGGCAGGGCATGCGGCAGGGGCCCCCGCGGGGCAGCCACCGGCCTCCGCCGCACCGGCGGACACGGGCCGGGCGAGGGCGCATGTGACCGCCGCCCGCCGGGTCGTCGTCAAGGTCGGCTCCTCCTCCCTCACCACCGCCGCCGGCGGGCTGGACGCGGACCGGGTGGACGCCCTGGTGGACGTGCTCGCCAAGGTCCGCAGCGGCGGCGAGAAGGAGATAGTGCTCGTCTCCTCCGGCGCCATCGCCGCGGGCCTCGCGCCGCTCGGGCTCACCCGCCGGCCCAAGGACCTGGCCCGTCAACAGGCCGCCGCGAGCGTCGGCCAGGGCCTGCTCGTCGCTCGCTACACCGCGTCCTTCGCCCGCTACGGCGTCCGCGTCGGCCAGGTGCTCCTGACCAGTGACGACACCAGCCGCCGCGCCCACTACCGCAACGCCTACCGGACCCTGGACCAGCTCCTCGCCATGGGCGCGGTCCCGGTCGTCAACGAGAACGACACCGTCGCCACAGACGAGATCCGCTTCGGCGACAACGACCGGCTCGCCGCGCTCGTCGCCCACCTCGTACGGGCGGACCTGCTGGTCCTGCTCTCCGACGTCGACGGCCTGTACGACGGGGACCCGGCCCGTCCCGACACCAGCCGCATCGAGGAGGTGCACGGCCCCGAGGACATCGCCCATGTGCAGATCGGCAGCGCGGGCAAGGCGGGCGTCGGCACCGGCGGCATGGTCACCAAGGTCGAGGCGTCCCGGATCGCGGCGGCCGCCGGCGTGCCGGTGGTCCTCACCTCCGCGAGCCGCGCCGCCGACGCACTCGCGGGCCGTGACACCGGGACGTACTTCCACGCCACCGGACGCCGCTCCGCCGACCGGCTGCTGTGGTTGGCGCACGCCTCCACGCCGCAGGGCTCCCTCACCCTCGACGACGGTGCCGTACGGGCCGTCGTCGACAACAGGAAGTCGCTGCTGCCCGCCGGGATCGCCGCCGTGGACGGCGAGTTCAGCGCCGGGGACCCGGTGGAGCTGCGCGACGCCGCCGGCCGGCCGGTCGCACGGGGGCTGGTCAACTTCGACGCCAAGGAGATCCCCCGGATGGCCGGGCGCTCCACCAGGGAACTGGGGAAGGAGCTCGGCCCGGAGTACGAGCGGGAAGTCGTACACAGGGACGATCTGGTCGTCCTTCAGACGTGAAAAGGCGGAAAGTCCCACCGTCTGGCAGGGACCTTTACCAAAACCGCCCCACGCCCCGCCGTGGGCTGGTCAACTTTGTTGCGGGGGAACGCGGGGTTCGGCACGACGACGCAGCAACAGGGAGGCCGCCGGTGAGACGAGCGCGCCCAGGGGATGCGCCCCGAGGGAACGGGAAGCTGCCGGGCGTCCGCCGGTCGGTGGGCGAGGAGCGGGCGCTGACCAGCGTCGGAGCGGGCGCGGACTTCGGCGACGGGCACGGTGACGCGCGCGGCGAAGCGCGGACCGACAAAGACGCCCGGAGGGACCGGATGAAGATCCAGGACCAGGGGACCGGAACCGGCACCGTGGAGGCGGGAACACGGCCGGGTGCCGCCGACGAGGAGCGTGTGCTGTCCCGCCTGTGGCACATCACGCTCAGCGTCTCCGGCCGGGAGGCCCCGCTCAAGGAGGTCCGCCGCGGCCTCGAACAGCTGGCCCACGACCACCCCTTCCTGCTCACCAGCCGGTACGCCAACGACCACGCGGAGATCCGCTACTGGGAGGAGGCGCGCGACCTGCACGACGCGGCCGCGGTCGCCCTGCGGCTCTGGGGCGAGCACCGTTCCACGGCCAACCTGCCGCCGTGGGAGATCGTCGGCCTCGAGGTCATCGACCGGCAGACCTATCACCAGCGCGTCGCGGAGGGCTACGGTCCGCCGCCGGCCGCGCGGGTGGGCGTGCATCCCTTCTGAAAGCAGGGCGTGTGCGGGTGGGAGTGCGCCCCTCCGCGGGGCGCAGGGCGCGTGCGGGTGGACGTGCGTCCCTCCTGGGGAAGGGCGGCGTGTGAGGCGGCCGAGGCACGCGGCGCGAGGCGGTCCGTCTCGGACTGCGGGATACGGGAGGGCCGCCCACGGGCGGCGCATTACGCTTCCTGTATGACGTCGCTCTCTTCGGTTTCGCCCTACGACAACATGTCCCCGGTCGCCCAGGTGGCCTACCGGGCCCGCGCAGCGGCCGCCGACCTCGCACCCCTGCCGCGATCGGCCAAGGACGACGCGCTGCTGGCGATGGCCGACGCCCTGGAGGTCCGTACGAGCGAGATCGTCGAGGCCAACGCCGAGGACGTCGCCCGCGCCCGTGAGGCGGGGACCAGCGAGACGGTCATCGACCGGCTCACGCTCACTCCCGAGCGTGTCCGTGCCATCGCCGCCGACGTGCGTGACGTGGCCGCCCTTCCCGACCCCGTCGGCGAGGTGGTGCGCGGCTCGACCCTGCCCAACGGCATCGACCTGCGCCAGGTGCGGGTGCCGCTCGGCGTCGTCGGCATCATCTACGAGGCCCGGCCGAACGTCACCGTGGACGCCGCCGCGCTGTGCCTGAAGTCGGGCAACGCGGTGCTGCTGCGCGGCTCGTCCTCCGCGTACTCCTCCAACACCGCCCTGGTGCGGGTGCTGCGGGACGCGGTCGGCGGTTCCGGTCTGCCGGCCGACGCCGTACAGCTCGTGCCCGGCGAGAGCCGGGACTCCGTACGCGAACTGATGCGGGCACGCGGCATGGTCGACGTGCTGATCCCCCGGGGCGGCGCCTCGCTGATCCGCACGGTCGTCGAAGAGTCCATCGTCCCCGTCATCGAGACGGGCACCGGGAACTGCCACGTGTACGTGGACGCCGAGACCGACATCGACATGGCCGTCGAGATCCTGATCAACTCCAAGGCGCAGCGGCCGAGCGTCTGCAACGCCGCGGAGACCCTCCTCGTCCACAAGGACATCGCGGCCGCCTTCCTGCCGCGCGCCCTGGACGCGCTCGCGGACGCGGGGGTGACCGTGCACGGCGACGAACGCGTCATCGAGTACGCGGACGCCACCAAGGCCACGATCGTGCCCGCGACGACGGAGGACTGGGAGACGGAGTACCTCTCCTACGACATCGCCGCCGCCGTCGTCGAGTCGCTGGAGTCGGCCGTCGCCCACATCCGTCTCTGGTCGTCCGGTCACACCGAGGCGATCGTCACCACCTCGCAGGCCGCGGCGCGGCGATTCACCCAGTTGGTGGACTCCACGACGGTCGCGGTGAACGCGTCCACCCGTTTCACCGACGGTGGTCAGTTCGGATTCGGCGCCGAGATCGGCATCTCGACGCAGAAGCTGCACGCGCGCGGTCCGATGGGGCTGCCCGAGCTGACCTCGACGAAGTACATCGTGACGGGCGACGGCCACACACGATGACCGTCAGCGGGGTGGCCCGTCGGATCACCCGGGTGGGGAGAGTTTGCGCTCTCCCTGCCCAAACCGGGCCCCCCGGTCTACTCTGAGAGACGTGCCGGACGACGTGGGGGGCAAGCCGTTTCAGGACGGCGAGGACCCTGAGGACTCTGTCGACCGCGGGGGCGCGGACGAGGACTTCGCCACCGTGGTGTTCGACGAGGACTTCGTACGGGCCGCCAAGATCCACGAACCGACCGCGGTGGAGCGGCTGCTGGCAGCCGCGGAGGCACGTGCGGAGGCGGACGGCGCCCGGTCCGGCCATCGAGGACACTCTCCCGACGACGACCTCTACGGCGGCACTCACGCACCCGGCCACCGGCGCCGCGGTCACGACCACGACGACGAGGACGACGAGGACACCGGCCCCGACGGTGACTGGGCCGGCCCCTACGGGCGGCACGGCGGTGCTCTGCGTCCCTATCGCGGCACCGCGCGCTGGCACCGGCCCGTGGCCTGGCTGCTGGCCCTGCTGATGGGCATCGGGATGGTCGCCCTCGCCTTCACCGCCGTGTACCGCGGAGCCTCGAACGGCAACCGGCAGGATCCGGTGCCGCAGCCCGTGCGGACGGGCGTGGACGCGCCCCCGACGGGAGCCACCGTCAGCGGGCGTGGCAACGGTCCCGTGGCGACGCCGCTCGAACGCTCCGGCCCGCGGGTCTCCACCGTGCCACCGGCCCACTGAGGTCCTCGCACTCCCTGAGGTCTCGCGCTCCGTGAGGCACGCGCGTCTCCAGAGGCCCGCGAGCTCCGTGAGGCTCTCGAGCCGGCCGGGGAAACGCCGCGGATACTCCCCGGGCACCCCGTGCGCAACTTGGTGAGAACGCGTCAGAACTTGTGGTGTACCAGCGCGTTTACCGCGTGCCCGCCAGACCTACCCTGAAAGTATGGCTGGGCGTGGAGACCCGCCCGAGGGGACTCCCGAGGGGCTCCCCGGCGGTGGAGATGACGAGTACGGATCGGTCGTCTTCGACGAATCGTTCATCCGTGCTGCCCGCGTCCAGGAATTCTCCGCGGTGGAGCGGATGGGCGAAGACGCACCGGCCGTGCGCAGCCTCCCCACATGGAACGCCGGACGGGCCCCCGGCCAGATCCTGCTGCTGGTCCTCCTCGTCGTCATCGCCTTCGGCACCGCGATCTTCCTGGGTGTCCGGCACCCCTACCAGCCTCCCCAGGCCCGGGAGGCCGAGCCGTTGCGCGTCACCGTCGTCCCACTGGCCCCGCAGGGCCCGGTGCCGGGCGGCTCGCCCGCCGAGCTCTTCGCGAGCAGCCAGGCCGATCAGTTCCGCACCGGAGCCGCGGGCATCACCATGCCGCCCATGCGCCGGACCGAGCACTTCTCGGAGACGCAGGTGATGACCGCGCTGGCGACCGCCAAGGACTACCTGGTGACGTCGTCGCTCGACCCCGACGTCCTCACCGGTGACGCCGTCCAGCCCGTGCGTACCCTGCTCCACCCGGACCAGATGGCGCAGTTCGACCGGAGCGTCGCCTCACCGGCCGCCGACGGCCGGCACGCCGCCACCGGCTGGCTGGTCCGCTTCGACCCCGCGAAGGTCGCGCTGGCCGATCCGGACGTGCGGGTGCGGGGCACGCTCACCGTCACGGAGGCGGGGAGCGGCGCCTTGGAGATCGTCTCCGACCACACCTTCGTCTACGCGCTGCGCCGGGCGGCCGTCAGCGGTCCGGGCATGGACGAGGCCTCGCTCTTCACGGTCCGCCGCGAGCTCCACTTCCGCTTCGACAGGGACGACCTCGCGCACCGTCGCCTGGAGGTGCGCGTCAGCAACCTCCAGGCCGGGCCGCAGGCCTGCTCGTCCGACGTGTCGGGAGCACTGCATCCGCTGCTGTCCGGACAGCGGGCGGATTCCGACGGCCCGGCCGGCACCGACCCGTACGCGACGGGCCGGGCCACCGTGGCGCTCTGCGGGTCCCTCGCCCCGGAGGCTCAGCCCTCGCCCTGAGCGCCGCCGCCGCCCGCCGGACCGGTGCCGTTGCTGCCGCCGGCGGTCTCGCTGGCCGCGCCACCGTTGCCCATGAACTTGTCCCGCAGCTTGCCGCCGAGGTCGCCCGCCCCGCCCGCTATGTCGCCGACCAGCTTCATCAGCGGGTCCTTGCTGGTGCGCACCGTGTCGGCGTAGTGCGAGGCGGACTCGCGGAAGGAGTCGGTGACCGAGGCGTCCTTGTCCTCGGTGCGGCGGGGGTAGTGGCCGTCCATGATCCGCTGGTAGTCGCGGCTCTCCGCCCACTTCTTCAGCTCGGCGGCGCGCACCGTGGTGAACGGGTGCGACCGGGGGAGCACATTGAGGATCTTGAGGACCGAGTCGCGCAGGTCGCCCGCGGACTCGTACTCCTCCGCCTGCTGCAGGAACGCGTCCACGTTCATCTCGTGCAGGTGGTTACCGCCGGCGATCTTCATCAGGCCGCGCATCGACGCCTGGAGGTCCTGGCCCACGAGCAGGCCCGCGCGGTCGGCCGACAGCTCCGACTTGCGGAACCACTCGCGCAGCGCCGTGACGATCGCCATGATCGCCACATTGCCGAGCGGGATCCAGGCGACCTTCAGTGCCAGGCCGGTGAGGAAGAGGAGGACCGTGCGGTAGACGGAGTGCCCGGAGAGGGCGTGGCCGACCTCATGGCCGACGACCGCCCGCATCTCCTCCTCGTCGAGCAGCTCCACGAGCCCGGTGGTCAGGACGATGATCGGCTCGTCCAGGCCGATGCACATGGCATTGGGACGCGGGTCCTGCGTCACGTACATCGCGGGGACCTTCTTCAGGTCCAGGATGTAGCAGGCGTCGCGCAGCATGTCGTTGAGATGCGCGAACTGGGCGTCGCTCACCCGCACCGAGTCGGAGAGGAAGAGCAGTCGCAGACTGCGCTCGGGAAGGAGCGCGCTGAGCGCCTTGAAAACGGTGTCGAAGCCGCTGAGCTTGCGCAGCGCGACGAGCGCCGAGCGGTCCGCGGGGTGTTCGTACGCCCGTGAGGAGATCTCCGGGAAGCGCTTGCGCTGCCTGCTCGGTACCTGCTCGTGGCTGTTGGTCATGGTGCCCCCTGTTGGTGCGAGTCCTCGCTCGTCCCCCTGACGGACCTCAGCCTAGGGGCTGCGGCCGCGGCACGGCGGGGCCTGTGGACAACTCCCGGGAACCCCTGTGACGGCGTCTGCGGTGGGCACAACGACTGAGTCGGCGTGAGCGTGCCCGGGAGGCCCGCATACGATGTCCGCGAAGTCTCCGACTCCCACTCCCGATCGATTGGTCCTGTTGAAGATGAGCCTCACCGGCACCGCCGCCAACCTGGTCACGCTCGCCGAGGGCGCCGAGCACGGCGGCAACCACGAAAGCCTCAGCCCGTACGTGACCGGCATCGGCGCCTTCGTCGCCCTGATGCTGCTGCTGTGGATCACCACCCGCTTCAACCGCGACCGCTGATCCCTGGCCGGCGGCCGGTGCCAGTAGGCTCTGCACGCATGGGAGAGCAGATAGTGGCCGCGGGCTCCGGCGCCGGCTCCGGTCCGGGCAGACGCCGACTCGGCGTGATGGGCGGGACGTTCGACCCGATCCACCACGGACACCTGGTGGCCGCCAGCGAGGTGGCCGCCCTCTTCCACCTCGACGAGGTGGTGTTCGTGCCGACCGGGCAGCCGTGGCAGAAGAGCCACAAGAACGTGTCGCCGGCCGAGGACCGCTATCTGATGACGGTCATCGCCACGGCGTCCAACCCGCAGTTCTCGGTGAGCCGTATCGACATCGACCGCGGCGGCCCGACGTACACCATCGACACGCTGCGGGACCTGCGCTCCCTCAACGAGGACTCGGACCTGTTCTTCATCACGGGTGCCGACGCGCTCTCCCAGATCCTCGGCTGGCGGAACGCCGAGGAACTCTTCTCGCTCGCCCACTTCATCGGAGTGACCCGGCCGGGCCATGATCTGACCGACGACGGCCTGCCCGAGGGCGGAGTCTCCCTGGTGGAGGTTCCGGCGCTGGCCATCTCGTCGACCGACTGCAGGGAGAGAGTCGCCCAGGGGGACCCGGTCTGGTACCTGGTGCCGGACGGTGTGGTGCGCTACATCGACAAGCGCCAGTTGTACCGCGGCGAATGAGCCGCGGAGAGGGGCACCGTTGAACGACCAGCAGAATCCTTACGACCCGTACCACCAGCCGCAGATCATCGGCTACGACGAGTACGGACAGCCGGTCTATCAGCAGCCCCAGCAGTACGACCCCTACGCACAGCAGCAGGGCGGCCACTCTGGGCAGCAGGACGGACAGAACCGCCCGGGCCCCGGGGCCTACGGTTCCACGCAGGACTACGGCTCGGCGCAGGGCTACGCCCCCGAGCAGGGATACGGCGGCGCGGGCGACGGCTACGGCGGCACCGGCCAGGACTACGGCCGGCCCGGGACCTCCCAGGGCTACGGATACGACCCGTACGCCCCGCAGGCGCCGGCGGGGCAGGACCAGGGCTACGACCCTTACGCGTCCGGCCAGGGCGGTTACGGCTACGACACCGGCACCCAGCCCGCCGTCGACACCACGGCGCAGTGGTTCCCGCAGCAGCAGACTCCACAGCAGCAGCAGGTCCCACGGCAGCAGGTCCCTCAGCAGCAGTCCCCTCAGCATCAGGAGCAGCGTCCCGCCCCCGCGGCCCGGGAATCGGCCGGAGTGCCGGAGCAGCGCCGTCCGGCGGACGGGTCGGAGCGTCCGTACCAGACCGAGCAGTTCTCGTTCATCGAGGAGCCCGACGAGGACTCCGAAGACGTCATCGACTGGCTGAAGTTCACCGAGAGCCGCTCGGAGCGGCGCGAGGAGGCCAAACGCCGGGGCCGCAACCGCGTCGTCGCGCTCCTGGTCACGCTGGCCCTCGTGCTCGTCGGCGGCGTCGGCTACCTCTGGTACGCGGGCAAGCTCCCCGGCCTGTCCGGCTCCGACACGAAGAGCGAGGCGGCCGCCGGCCCGCAGAAGCGCGACGTCATCGTGGTGCACCTGCACAACACCAAGAAGAAGGGCACGTCCACCGCCCTCCTCGTCGACAACGCCACCACCGGTCAGGGCACCACCGTCCTGCTTCCCGACAACCTCTCCGTGGCGAACGACGACGGCACGGCCACCACCCTCGGCAAGTCCGTCGAGGACGACGGGTCCGCCGGTACCCGTGAGGCGATCGGCACCCTGCTGGGCGCCAAGGTCTCCGGCACCTGGCGCCTCGACACCCCGTACCTGGAGAACCTCGTCGAGCTGGTCGGCACGATCGACCTGACGACCGACACCGAGGTCCCCGGGGCGGCGAAGGGCGACGAGCCCCTGGTGAAGAAGGGCGAGAACCAGACGCTCAACGGGCGGGCGGCCGTGGCGTACGCCACCCACGTGGGGCCCGGGGAGGCCGAGGAGAAGCAGCTGCTGCGCTTCGGCCAGGTCATGCAGGCGGTGCTCAAGAAGCTCCCGGACGACCCGAAGTCGGCCACGGTCATCGTGGAGACGCTGGCGCAGATCCTCGACCCGTCCCTCAACGAGCGGGACCTCGGGACGTCCCTCGCCAAGCTCGCCGAGCACGCGAAGGGCGGGGACTACAAGACCGCGCTGCTCCCCGTCCAGGAGGACGGCACGCTCAGCGACGAGGCCGCGAGCAGCGTCGTCAAGGACGTCCTCGGCGGCTCGGTCAGCGCTCCGGAGCCGGGCGACACCCTCCGTGTGGGGATCAAGAACGGCAGCGGGAAGGCCGATGCCACGGAGCAGGCCCGGGTCACCCTCATCAACGGCGGCTACAACGTCATCGACGGAGGCAAGGCGGACACGGTCGACGCGTCGCAGGTCACCTACGGCGACGACGCGCAGAAGGCGAAGGCGGAAGAGGTCGCCAAGACGCTCGGTCTGCCGGCCGGTGCGGTGAAGAAGGGCAAGACCGCCACCAACGCCGACGTCTCGGTCGTCCTGGGCCCCGATTTCTCGACCGAGGAGCCGGAGTGACCGGGGCGACGCGGGGGGCCTGAGCATCGCTGCGTGGGGTGTCGGCGGTCCGTGAGACCCTTGAAGGGTTCCTGACCGCCGACGAAAGCCTGCCTGTGACCGCCACGGATCGCTCCATCGAGCTCGTCAACGCCGCCGCCCAGGCGGCGGCCGACCGGCTCGCGCACGACATCATCGCGTACGACGTCAGCGATGTGCTCTCCATCACCGATGCCTTCCTCCTCGCCTCCGCGCCCAACGACCGCCAGGTCAAGTCGATCGTCGACGAGATCGAGGAGCGGCTGAACAAGCAGCTCGGCGCCAAGCCGGTGCGCCGCGAGGGCGACCGCGACGCCCGCTGGATCCTGCTCGACTACGTCGACATCGTGGTGCACGTCCAGCACACCGAGGAGCGGGTCTTCTACGCCCTCGAGCGGCTCTGGAAGGACTGCCCGGAGCTCACGCTCCCGGAGGACGCCAGGAAGACCCGCGGCAAGGCCAAGGAGCACGCCGAGCTCACCGGCGGTGACACGGAAGGGGAGCAGCGCTGAACGGCAACAACAGCAGCGGCGGCGCCGGGAGCACCCGGCGGGCGCGCGGCCGGCGCATCGTCCTGTGGCGTCACGGCCAGACCGCGTGGAACCTGGAGCGCCGTTTCCAGGGCTCCACTGACATCGAGCTGACCGAGGCCGGCGTCGCCCAGGCGCGCCGTGCCGCCCGGCTTCTCGCGTCGCTGAACCCCGACGCGATCGTCGCCTCCGACCTGAAGCGGGCCGCGGCGACGGCGGGCGAGCTGGCCGGTGTCACCGGCATCGACATCTCCTACGACGCCGCCCTGCGCGAGACGTACGCGGGCGCCTGGCAGGGTCTGACCCACGAGGAGATCATCGAGCGCTACGGCGACCAGTACGCGGCCTGGAAGCGCGGCGAGCCCGTCCGGCGCGGCGGCGGGGAACTGGAGACCGAGGTGGCCGACCGGGCCGCTCCGGTGGTGCTCCACCACGCGGAGAAGCTCCCCGACGACGGCACGCTCGTCGTCGTCAGTCACGGCGGCACGATCCGCACGACCATCGGCCGGCTGCTCGGTCTCGAGTCCCAGCACTGGGAGAGCCTCGGCGGGCTCACGAACTGCTGCTGGTCGGTGCTGGGCGAAGGCGCGCGGGGCTGGCGCCTGCTCGAGCACAACGCCGGCACCCTGCCGGAGCCCGTCCTCGGCGACGACACCTGAGCGGGCCGGGTCCGGCGCGCACCGCCCGGCGGCGGTCCCGGACCCGGATTTCACTTTCCGGCAGGTCGCAGGCTAAAGTTCTTCTTGTTCGCAGCGCGGAGCGCGAAGAACACGCGGGGCTATAGCTCAGTTGGTAGAGCGCCTGCATGGCATGCAGGAGGTCAGGAGTTCAATTCTCCTTAGCTCCACAATCGGATCCCGTCCCCTTCCAGGGGGCGGGATTCTTCGTTCTTGTCCGGTCATGACCGCCTCCCCGCGGTGCGTGGCCGATCTCGTACGCGAACGCCGCTGACCACCGTGCGCGGCCGTGGCAGAATCGGACGGCCGGAGGGGACACCGGCGGTACGGGAGGGAGCGCACGATGTCCGCCAGCGGCGAGGAAGCCGGGGAGGCTGCCGATGACCTGCTTGCCACGGCGGAGGCCGGTGCTCGACTCAGCTGTCCTTCCTGTGGTTCTGTCCATGTCGCCCAGGTCCTCGGGGACAACGGCGGCGTTTCCTTCGTGTGCACGGCCTGCGGCCACAGCTGGAGCTGAGTGATGGGTGCCCACAGGCGTAAATGCGACTGGTGCGGTAGTGGTACGCCGATCGTCAGGGACATGGATCCGGTCAATCCCGAGTTCCAGTACTGGTGCGAGGAGTGCGCGCGGGCGCTGATCATAAAAGGCGACCCGATCGAGACCTACCGCGAGCTCGAAGGTGAACCGATCTACGGCCGGCTCCTGGACGAGCACTGCACCCTCAAACGTTTCTATTCGTTCGCGACGGCCTGACAGCCTCGGTGCCCGACAGCCCCAACGCCTGACAGGATGTCGGATCCGCCCCCTTTGTCGCTCTGCTCGTGAACGGGGCGAACCAGGGCATCACGGGCGGGGCTGGAAACGATTTGGAGATGCGGCGACGGGGGCGTTAATGTTCTCTACGTCGCCGCCGCGGGGGAAACCCGGGAGCTGGGCGGCACACAGCAAGGGGCTATAGCTCAGTTGGTAGAGCGCCTGCATGGCATGCAGGAGGTCAGGAGTTCAATTCTCCTTAGCTCCACAAGAGAC
>NZ_JBSGZJ010000082.1:0-20105 GCF_053610925.1 Streptomyces sp. NPDC054847
GTCTCCTCGTGAGGAGACCGCCCCGCCGCATACCGCGACCGGGCGCTCCGCGACAGGCGAACTTCACACCCTTGCCACAAGAGCGCCCGTATGTTCGGACACCCCTCCGGGGAGCACCACGCTCCGGATAGGCTGGCCGAATGACGCGAGCCGAGCAGCCAGCCGAGCAGCAGGCGGTCATGAGCACCGCTTCACAGACTGCCTCCGACGCATCGGGTTCCGATGCACTTGCCACGGACTCACGTGAACGGGCCGTGCGCTCCCTGTTGCGCCACCCACCGCTGAGGCGGTTGTGGAACGCCCAGGTGGTCGGCGGTACCGGGGACGCACTCGCCGTGCTTGTGCTCCTCCTGCTGTCGCTCCAGGCAGCGGTGGAGTCCGGTTCGTTCGGAAGCGGATACCGCGGGGCCGCCTTCGCGGTCGCCGCCGTGTTCGGCGCGCGGGTCCTGTCGACGCTGCTCTTCGGAGCCGTACTCCTCGGCCCGATGACCTCGCTCACGGCGCCGAGCGGACCGTTCGACCGGCGCTGGACCATGATCGGGTCCGACGGGCTGCGTCTGGCGCTGCTCGTCGTCGCACCGCTGTGGATCGACTGGACACCCGACAACGCACTGGCGATCCTGCTCGTCACGGTCTTCCTGACCGGCGTCGCCGAGCGCTTCTGGACCGTTGCCCGCGAAGGCGCCGCACCCGCGCTGCTGCCCGCGCCGCCGCCGGAGGGCGCGGCCGTACGGCCCCTGCCCGACCACCTCGAGTCGCTGCGCACGCTGTGGTTGCGCACCGCCTTCGCCGTCGTACCCGTCGCGGCCGCGGCGTTCCTGCTCGCCACGCTGATCGGCAACCTGCTGGGCACGGGCGTCGAATGGTTCTCCCAGCACCAGGCGGCGCTGGGCTCCTACCTCGCGGCCGGACTGTTCGCCGCGTCCGTGTCGACCCTGTACTTCGTGGAGCTGCCCGGCTCGCAGACGCCCCGGCCGCGTTCGCCGCTGGAGGGTCTGCGGCGGCCGTCCAAGGGCGACGGGCCGGACAGGGGGCGCACAGGCGCCATACCGCTGTTCGTCCTGGCCTGCGCCGCCGTCACGGCGGCCATCGCCTCCGCCGCGGCGGTCGCCGTGCTGCACGCCGTGGACCTGCGTGGCGGCCCCGTGACCTTCTCGCTGCTGATCCTCGCGCTGATCGGCGGCACCGGTGCCGGCATCCGCGGGGCGGGCGCCGTACTGCCTTCGCTGTCCCGCCGCAGGCTGCTCGCCCTCGCCCTCGCCGTGACCGGCGTCGCCCTGCTCGCGCTGGGCCTCGTTCCGGACACGGCGACCGGGCTGTTCCTCGCCGCGGCCGCCGGCGTCTCCGCGGGCATCGCCGCGAAGACCGGACACGCACTCGTCGACCAGGAGACCGAGGACTTCCGGCGGCCCCGGTTCGCCACGCATCTCCAGGCCGTCGTCCGCTTCGTGATCGGGCTGGCCGCGGTCGCCGCCCCGCTGCTCGCCGCCGCGATCGGACCGCACCGGCTGGCCGGCGGCGACTTCGTCTTCGCACACGGCGGGGCCGCGTTCACGCTCATGCTCGTCGGAGCACTGCTGCTGCCGGTCGCCGCGCTCGTGCTCGCCAAGACGGACGACCGCTCCGGCGTGCCGCTGCGCCGCGACCTCCGCGACGCGCTGCGCGGCGGGGCCGACCCGGGGCAGGCCCCCGCGACGAGCGGATTCTTCATCGCCATCGAAGGCGGCGACGGAGCCGGCAAGTCGACCCAGGTCGAGGCCCTCGCCGAATGGATCCGCGCCAAGGGCCACGAGGTGGTCGTCACCCGCGAGCCCGGTGCCACCCCGGTCGGCAAGCGGCTGCGTTCCATCCTGCTGGACGTCTCGAGCGCCGGACTGTCCAACCGCGCGGAGGCACTGCTGTACGCGGCCGACCGCGCGGAGCACGTCGACTCGGTGATCCGCCCGGCGCTCGACCGTGGCGCGATCGTCATCTCCGACCGGTACATCGACTCGTCCGTGGCCTACCAGGGCGCCGGCCGTGACCTGTCCCCGACCGAGATCGCCCGGATCTCGCGCTGGGCGACGGACGGTCTCGTGCCCAACCTGACCGTGCTCCTCGACGTCTCGCCCGAGGCCGCCAGGGAACGCTTCACCGAGGCACCCGACCGGCTCGAGTCCGAGCCGGCGGAGTTCCACCAGCGGGTCCGCTCCGGCTTCCTGACCCTGGCCGCGGCCGACCCCGGCCGCTACCTGGTCGTCGACGCGGGACAGGAGCCCGGGTCGGTCACCACGGTCGTGAGGCACCGGCTCGACCAGCTGCTGCCGCTGTCGGAGGCGGAGATCAAGGCCCAGGAGGACGCCCGCAAGGCGGCCGAGGAAGCAGCCCGCCGCAAGGCCGAGGAAGAGGCGGCGCGGAAGGCCGAGGAGGAGCGCCTCGAACGGGAGCGGCAGGAACAGCTCGCCAAGCTCCGGGCCGAGGAGGAGGAGCGCAAGCGCCGCGAGCTGGAGGAGGCGCGACAGCGCGAGGCGGAGCGCCAGGCCGAGGAGGCCAGGCAGCGCGCCGAGGAGGCACGGCGCCGGGCCGAGGAGGAGCGGCAGCGCCGCGAGGCCGAGGAGCGGGCACGCCAGGCGGAGCAGGAACGGCTGCGCAAGCAGGCGGAGGAAGAGGCCCGGCTGCGCAAGGAGGCGGAGGAACGCCGCCTCGAGAAGCAGCGCAAGGCCGAGGAGGCGTTGCTGAAGGCGGAGGAGGCACGCCGGGCGGCGGAGGCCGCCGCTGCCGCGGCCGCCGCCGCGTCGGCCGTGGAGACCACGGTGCCCACTCCGGTCGTGAAGCCGGACGAGGTCACGCAGGAGGTCCCGATGCCGGGCGGCTCGCACGACGCCACAAGCGTGCTGCCCAAGGTCCCGGACGAGGCCGAGACGGCCATGCTGCCCAAGGTCCCCGACAACGAGGACACCACCATGCTGCGGCCGGTGCGTGACGCGCGTGCGGCGGACGAGACGGCGGTACTGCCTCCGGTGCGCGACGCCGGCCCGGCCGACCGCGTGCCCCCGGGCATCTTCCGTGACGAGCACGAGGAGCGGGGGGTCGGCGGGGGCAACGAACGCACCACGGAACTCCCCCAGGTGGATCCCGCTGCGGAGCGCCCGCGCCGCCGCTCCGACTGGGCGGAGGAGACACCGCTGGACGACCTTCCGACGCTCGCGGACGAACTCCTCGGCCCGCACGAGGACGACGAGAACGACGGGGGACGCGGACGCCGGGGCCGCCGCGGCTGACGGCCGCACCTGTGCGCGCTGAAGAGGACCGGGCCCGGTGCCCGGTCCTCTTGCGGTTGCGGGACCTACGGGACCAGCTGACCCGCGGTCCCGCGGGGCAGGGTGGCGGGACGGCGGTGGACGGCACTGTCGGCGCCCTCCGCCACAATGGGAGACCGCAGCAGGAAAGGGCGGTGACGGCACATGGCCGTATGGGACGACTTGGTCGGCCAGGAGCGCGTCCAGGAGCAGCTCTCCGCCGCCGCGCGCGACGCCGACGCACACGTCACCGCCCACGCCGCGGGGGAGCCGGTGCCGTCCGCGTCGAAGATGACGCACGCCTGGCTGTTCACCGGACCCCCTGGTTCCGGACGCGTCACCGCGGCGCGCGCCTTCGCGGCGGCCTTGCAGTGCATCAGCCCGGACCGGGCTCTGGGCGGCACGCCGGGGTGCGGCTTCTGCGACGGCTGCCACACAGCCTTGATCGGCACGCATGCGGATGTGAGCTGGATCGCCGCCACGGGCACGCAGATCCTCGTCAGCGACATGCGGGACACCGTCCGCAAATCGTTCACCGCGCCGGCGAACGGCCGCTGGCAGGTGATCCTCGTCGAGGACGCCGAGCGGCTGAACGAGAAGTCGGCCAACGCCGTACTGAAGGCCGTCGAGGAGCCGGCCCCCCGCACGGTGTGGCTGATGTGCGCGCCCTCCGTCGAGGACGTGCTGCCCACCATCCGCTCCCGGTGCCGTCACCTGACCCTCCGTACGCCGCCGGTGGCCGCTGTCGCCGACGTGCTGATCAGAAGGGACGGCGTCGAACCGGATCTCGCGGCGACGGCGGCCCGCGCCACGCAGGGGCACATCGGCCGCGCCCGTCGCCTGGCCACGGACGAACGGGCCCGGGCCCGCCGCATGACCGTTCTCAAGCTGCCCCTGCGCGTGGAGGACATCGGCGGTTGCCTGCGGGCCGCCCAGGAGCTGGTCGACGCGGCCGCCGACGACGCCAAGCAGGTCGCGGAAGAAACCGATGTCAAGGAGACCGAGGAGCTCAGGGCGGCGCTGGGCGCGTCGGAGGGCGGCCGCATGCCGCGCGGGACGGCCGGCCTGATGAAGGAGCTCGAGGACCTCCAGAAGCGCCGCAAGACCCGCACCCAGCGCGACAGCCTCGACCTGGCGCTGACGGACCTCACCGGCTTCTACCGGGACGTGCTCGCGCTGCAGCTGGGTTCACGGGTCGCCCTCGCCAACGACGATGTGCGGGACTCCCTCGACCGCATCGCCCGCGGTTCCACACCCGAGGGCACCCTGCGCCGGATAGAGGCGATCGTCGCCTGCCGTGAGGCGCTGGACCGCAACGTCGCGCCGCTGCTGGCGGTCGAGGCGATGACCGTCGCGCTGCGGGCGGGCTGACAGCGTCCGCCGACGGCATCGGCACAGAAACATCGTCCGGTTGACCGGCTCACCCGTGCGAGCCGGGACGGGCAACGGCTGCCTCCTGCTATTACGCTCCGTTGAATGGACACCAGGCGCCTGCTCCGCACGTTCGCCCTCCCGCTGGCCACGGTCGGCCTGCTCGCCTCCGCCTGCACCACCGGCGGCCCGACCGTGAGCGGGCCCGAGGCCCCAGGGGCGGCCGGCGGGTCGGCGCCCTCCGGCGCCCTCGCGCCGTACTACGGGCAGAAGCTCGACTGGCGCGAATGCGGCGTGCCGAAGTTCGAGTGCGCCACGATGAAGGCGCCGCTGGACTACGCGAAGCCCGAGGGTGAGGCGATCAAGCTCGCCGTCTCCCGCATCAAGGCCACGGGGCCCGGCGAGCGGCTCGGCTCGCTGCTGGTGAACCCGGGCGGCCCCGGCGGCTCGGCCGTCGGCTACCTCCAGGCGTACGCGGGCATCGGCTACCCGGCCCCGGTCCGCGCCCGCTACGACATGGTGGCCGTCGACCCGCGCGGCGTCGCCCGCAGCGAGCCCGTCGAATGTCTCACGGGCCCCGAGATGGACACGTACACGCAGGTCGACCAGACGCCCGACGACGCCGCCGAGGCGGACAAGCTGGAGCAGGCGTACGAGAAATTCGCCGCGGGCTGCGAGAAGCGCTCCGGGAAGGTCCTGCCCCATGTCTCCACCGTGGACGCGGCCCGGGACATGGACGTCCTGCGTGAGGTGCTGGGCGACGAGAAGCTGAACTACGTCGGAGCGTCGTACGGCACCTTCCTCGGCGCGACCTACGCCGAGCTGTTCCCCGACCGGACCGGCCGGCTTGTCCTCGACGGGGCGATGGACCCGGCCCTGCCCGCCCGCCAGCTGAACCGCGACCAGACGGCCGGCTTCGAGACGGCGTTCAAATCGTTCGCCGCCGACTGCGTCAAGCGGGCGGAATGCCCCCTCGGTAAGAAGTCCGTCGCCGACGCGACCGCCCGCCTCAAGGACTTCTTCGCGAAGCTCGACGCCTCTCCCGTGCCCACCGGAGAGGACCGCGAGCTCAGCGAGTCCCTGGCCACCACCGGCGTGATCGCCGCGATGTACGACGACGGCGCGTGGCCCCAGCTGCGTTCCGCGCTCGCCGCCGCGCAGAATGGCGACGGCGCCCCGCTGCTGGCGATGGCCGACAGTTACTACGAGCGCGAGCCGGACGGGTCCTACGCGAACCTGATGTTCGCCAACGCGGCCGTGAACTGCCTCGACCTGCCGGCCGCCTTCAAGACCCCGGACGCGGTCCGTGCCGCCGTCCCCGAGTTCGAGAAGGCCTCCCCGGTCTTCGGCCGCGGCTTCGCCTGGGCCGCCCTGAACTGCGGCCACTGGCCCGTCCCCGCGACCGGCGAGGCGCACCCCATCGAGGCGAAGGGCGCGGCCCCGATCGTGGTCGTCGGCACCACCCGCGACCCGGCGACCCCGTACAAGTGGGCCCAGAGCCTCGCGGGTCAGCTGTCGTCCGGCCGGCTCCTGACGTACGACGGCGACGGCCACACCGCGTACGGCCGGGGCAGCGACTGCATCGACACGGCGATCAACACCTACCTCCTGGAGGGCAAGGCCCCGCAGGACGGCGAGCGCTGCTGAGGCCCTCGTCAGGGGCGCGCGGGAGGTGGTTCGGGGCACCCCCAAGAACCCTGTAGACTTGGCGCCGCTGCTGATGAGAGCGTGTCCTCGGCGCGGACGTGTATCTCCCGGCAGCTTGCCGCCTTAGCTCAGTTGGCCAGAGCAACGCACTCGTAATGCGTAGGTCTCGGGTTCGAATCCCGAAGGCGGCTCCATCGAAACCCAGCCCAGCGATTCGCTGAGCTGGGTTTCTTCGTTCAGCGGACACGGCGACGGCGGCGGGAGCGGTCCGCGCGAGTAGTGGCGGTCTCAGTTCCAGTAGCCCGCCAGTGGAGTGGCCGATGATCGCCGGCTTGCGGTTCAGCCCGCGGATGATGGTCTCGAAGTGGTCGGCGACCTGGCCGATCGACTTGCCGGCGAACACGTCCGGGTGCTCGGCGGCCTCCTCGACCGTCTCGGGGTCGTCCGGCCAGCCTGGGGGTCAGGGCTACATAGCCGTTGTCCTCGAACAGCTTCGCCCAGCGATCCCAGCTGCTGGGCAGCAGCCACAGACCGTGGACGAACACCACTGGCCGGCGGCCGGTCTGGTTCGCGCGCCGGCACTGCTCCAGCTCGTGTTCGGTGATCGTCTTGCCGTCCGGCGGGGAGTTCGGCCCTGCGTCGATCATGGGCAGTTCCTCCTGACGAGCCGGGGCGTGTCTTCTGTCGAGCGGGTTCGTCCGTCGGTGCCTCAGCCTGTGCCAAGCCCGGCGCGCAGGAAAGCGGTGGCCTGACCGATAGCGGCTCGCGCGGCGTGGGTCTCGCTGAGCCCATTGAGCAGCATGAAATCGTGGATGGTGCCGTCGTAGCGCACGGTTGTCACGGGGACGCCCGCTGAGCGGAGCTTGGCGGCGTAGGCTTCTCCCTCGTCGCGCAGCACGTCGGCCTCGTCAACGCACAGGTATGTGGGCGGCAACCCAGTGACCTGCTCGGCGCTGGCCTGATTCGGAGATGCCGTGATCTCGGCACGCTGTGCCGGGTCGGTGGTGTAGGCGTCCCAGAACCACTCCATCGCCTTGCGGGTGAGGTAGTAACCGGTGGCGAACTGCTCATATGACGCGGTGTCCATCGCCGCATCGGTGACCGGGTAGTAGATCGACTGCTGCAGGAAGGTGACGTCGCCCCGTTCCTTCGCCATCAGCGCCAGCGCGGCCGTCATATTGCCACCCACCGATTCGCCGGCCACCGCCATGCGTCCGGCGTCCAGGCCCTTGGACGCCCCGTCTCGGGTGATCCACTGGGCGGTGGCGTAGCCCTGCTCGATCGCGGTCGGGTAGCGGGCCTCCGGCGAGTTCGGGTACTCCACGAACGCGAGCGCTGCGCCGGCACCGACAGCGAGCTCGCGGACGAGCCGGTCGTGAGTTCCAGCGTTGCCGAGGATCCATCCGCCACCGTGCATGTACACAATGACCGGCAACATGCCAGTAGTTCCCTGCGGCTTGATGATGCGTACGCGGACGTCTCCCACCTGGGCGGGAACCGTGATCCACTCTTCGTCGACGGGGAGCTTGCTGATCGGGGCAGACTGCGCGTCTACGAGGATTTTCCGGGCATCAGCCGGCGCCATCTCGTACAAGAACGGCGGTTTCGAGAATGCCTCGGCGACATCCTGTGCCGCAGGCTCAAGGACAACGCTGGTGGCGGTCATGACAGTACTCCTCACGCGAAGGCTCAGACATGGGCTCAGCCAGGAGCGTGCGGCGCATCCTCGGCGACAGCTCGTCACCCACCGGTTCTTCCTGATAACCAAGCAATCGCGGTCTGTTGGCTGTCCGCCGTTGCGGCACGTCTTCACGTTCGTGACGTTTTCTATCTAACACCCACAGAATGGGCATCTCCAGCGCGCGGTGGTGGCGCGGCTCCTCTGCGCCTTCCCGGGGCATCGCCTGGGGAGCAAGCGTCGATAGCTTCTGATCCCGCCTGCTGGCCGAAGCTCGGCACGGTCCAGCGCTTGGCGGCAGGCTGCCTGCTCATTGGCGCCACAGGCTGACACGAGACCGGTTTGGCCTCGCCGGCGCTGTCCGCCTGGCGGACCCTGCGCAAGCGGGCTACGCGGGCCGACGCGGGAGGATTCAGCTGAGTTCACGTGCGCTCCGGATGGTCAGCCCGCCCACGTGGGTGAAGGCGCGGCTGAGCGTGCCTTACGCGGTTCTCGAGCCGCGTCTTCAATGGCCGTCCGTTCCTGCTCAGGCAGTGCTTCCAGCGTGCACCGCATCTGGTTCAGGAATTGGCTGCAGCCGGTGGCTGCTTCCTTCCGGCCGGCAGCTCGGCGACCTGCTGCTCGTAGAAGTCGCAGTCGGCGCATTGGAATCGGAGACGGCAGTGCCGGCCGCCGGCTTCTCTTCTATGCACCGTGTGAAATCTGCGCGTTCGGGATGGCGAGCGAGTGGATGACCGCTCTTGGCGGCGCACGGCTCACGCATGTCTCACCCGAAGACACCTGTCGCCCGACCTCTTGCCCATACCCACATGCAGGGTCAGAAGATATCCGTCACGTCATCGACGATGACCGATGGTGCCCTCGATAATGAGCGAGATGCCGATGCCCAGCATCCAGCCATCCTTGGCCAGCGGGATCCCCTGATCAGTGGGGCGCAGGCTGCCCTCCTTGCGCATGCCCGGCGCGCGAAGGTACAGCCCGAGCGTGCCGGCAGAAAACGCGGTCAGCGCACCCCCCGCAATTGCGGCAGGGACCCCAGGGAGAAGCAACGCGGCTGCAACGGCCAACTCCCCTGCAGAGAGGGCCCGGGTGAACCGCTGGGCGTCGAGCTTGCCCAGGAAGGGATATGCGGTGGTGGTGAACTGCTGCAGTCCCTCAGCGGTGGCCTGATCCGCGCCACGTTTGGACAGCCCGGAATTCAGGAAGAACGCTCCGACGCTAAGTCTGAGCGGCAACTGCCGCGCTGCGGATCGCCATGCGGAAGCGGATGTCATGCGAGCCTCCCAACCACCTGTCCCCGCATACCACCCTCCCATCGCACCGAAGCAAGTCAAACGCACGGCCCCACTGCCTCGTGTGCGTTCCTCGGTCTCGGTGCAGTCGGTGAAGACACGACAGCACAGGGTCGCCGTATGCCGCTGCACCCAAGGCCGGATCCTTTCCGGGCCTCACACCGCCGGGTTTCGCCTGGCGCCACGCTCGTAGTTGAGGCCCTCCTCGAACTGGAGGGCGCGTCGTACCGGGCCGGCCGAGTCCGTCCGCCGCACGTTCATCTCAGCAGTCGCAACTTGGTAGACGGAGGCCGACGCACGACGGCGGGACAGGCCCCGCGGGCCGCAAGCGCGCACGGACATTGCTCCGGACGTGCGTAATGGGCCGTTCTAACCCGCTGACTCCGTCTTCACTCGGCCGGTCCATCACGTCGCGCCGCACGGGTGCGGTGAAGGCAGTGTCATCAGCAGTCATCCCCCAGAGAAAGAGCGGATATGAAGCACATACCGCGCGCTACTGCCAGGCGGATACTCCCCTTGGCCGCCCTCGTCCCCGCCGTCACGCTGATGGTTGCCACCCCGTCCATGGCGTCCGAGAGCAGTGGCAGCACCAAGCCGACCGTCGTGCTGGTGCACGGTGCCTTCGCGGACGCCTCGGGCTGGAGCAAGGTCATCCAACGCTTGCAGGCCCAGGGGTATCCGGTGATCGCCACCGCCAACCCGCTTCGCAGCCTCTCCGGTGACTCCGACTACCTCGCCGCGCTGCTCAAGACGATCAAGGGTCCCATCGTCCTCGCCGCCCACTCCTACGGCGGCGCTGTCATCACCAACGCGGCGGCAGGCAACCCGAACGTCAAGTCCCTCGTCTACATCGCCGGTTTCGCGCCGGACAAGGGCGAGACCACCCTGGAACTGGCGGCCAAATTTCCTGGCAGCCGGTTGACGGACGACCCACAGGCACCCGTCCCCACCGCTCTGAACGCCGTTCCCCTCGGCGGCGGTCCGAACGATGTCGATCTCTACATCAAGCCGGAGAAGTTCAGCGACGTCTTCCTGAGCCACCGCGTCGACCGCAGCCGGGCCGCTGTACTGGCCGCCTCACAGCGACCGGTTGGGACTCTCACCGGGAGTGAACCGACCAAGGCCGTAGCGTGGAAGTCGGTCCCCTCGTGGTACCTGGTTGCCACCGACGACCGCACGATCGGTACCGACAACCTGCGCTTCATGGCCAAGCGGGCCGGCTCGACCACCGTCGAGGTCGACGCCCCGCACGACGTGATGGAGACGAACTCCGGCGAGGTCAGCGACCTGATCCTGCAGGCGGCGCAGGGCTCCCGACCCAGCCTCGCCCAGACCGGCACTGGCGAGGGGGCCATCATCCTCGGGGGCGCGGCGGTTCTGGCAATCGCCGGGGGCGTGTCCCTGGTCGTCCGGTCGCGCCGCGCCTGATCGGCGTTGGCCCGTAACGTGTTTCCGGTAATGGGCGGTTGCCACTGCCACCGTGAGAGTCGGCCCGCAGGGCCGGAGGGCGGTTGCGTCCGTCCTCCGGCCGGGCCCTGTCGGCGCGGTGGGCCTTGCGGAGGGGTAGGCGCCGGCCCGCGCGGCAGCGCACGGCCGTGGACAGGTGGAGATCGGCGCGTATCTCGTAGCAATCCGTAGCCGCTTGAACTGGACCCAGCGAAGCGGGGTATCGCATCCAGCAGCGGCACAGGACGAGGCACGCGTGGCGACCTGCCCTACGCCTACCAGTTGGCGACCAGGCGGGCGCTTGATGGAGACACGATGCGCGGACTTACGACAACGGTCCCAGACCTCGGGTTCGAATCCCGAAGGCGGCTCCATCGAAACCCCAGGTCGGATGATCTCCGGCTTGGGGTTTTCCGCTGTCCGGGGCATGCTGCCCCGCAGACGGAGATCACGAGGGGACATGATCATGGGACTGGTGGCCTTGGACCTGCCCGCTCCGGCGCGGCTGCGTGGACGCTGGGCCGCGTTCGCGGCGGTCTTGGCCGCGCGGGGACCGAATGCCACGTGCCGTGCCGACGGGCGCGTCTGGCACTTCGACGACAGCGGGGGCAATTGGCTCGAGCTGCATCATCTCGGCGAGGGCCGTGCGCTGCTGGTGGGTCACGACCACGAGTACTCGGAGACGTACTACGGCCCCGCTGCCGAGGAGTTCGGCGAGGACGAGACCGATCTGCTCGCCGGGGCGCCCGACTGGTGGCGGCCGGTCGTGCGGCAGACCTTGGACGCGGACGAATACGTGGGCTTCGCCTACGGCTTCGACGCCGACGGGTGGAAGCGCGCCGCGTACAGCGTCCCCGACGGGTTCCACAGCGTGGGCCTGCCCGCCCTGACCATGGAACGGACCCGCGAGAGCATCGTCGCGTTCACCCGCGACGCGCCGGGGCTCGGTGGTGAGAGCGCCCGCCGGGACGCCATCGACGCGCTGGTCGCCGCCGACGGCGACGTCACCGAGGCGCACGTGACCGCCGTCATCGGCAAGGGCGGCTGGGACCCTGCCGCGGGCGCGGCCGCGGCGAGGAAGTTCCTTGCCGTGTGACCGGGACCCGCACTCCGCCCGCCGCGCGTGCGCAGGGGCCCGGTCGGTCCGGTGGCGGGTGCGGCAAGGTCAGCGCAGGTCGAGGCGCATCAGGATCCGGGGGTGGCCGGCCAGCACGGAGGTGGTGTCGGCGGCCTTGGTGAAGCCGGCGCGCTCGAAGTTCTTGCGGATCCCGGCGTACGCCATCGTCAGGTCGACCTTGGCCCCGCCGTTGTCGAGGGGGTACGCCTCGATCGCCGGGGCTCCGTGGGCGCGGGCGAACTCGACCGCGCCGGCGATGAGGGCGTGCGAGACCCCCTGCTTGCGGTGACCGGGGCGCACCCGGATGCACCACAGCGACCAGACCGGCAGGTCGTCGACGTGCGGGATCTTGCGGTTGCGCGCGAAGGACGTGTCCGAGCGCGGCGCCACCGCGGCCCAGCCGACCGGTTCGTCGCCGTCGTAGGCGAGCACGCCCGGAGGGGGACCGGTACGGCACAGCTCGGCGACGTACTCACCGCGGGCAGGCCCCCGGAGCTCGTTGTTGAGCTTGGACGGGATCCGGTAGCTCAGGCACCAGCAGACGTTTGCGCCGGGCGACTTCGGGCCGAGCAGGCTCCGGACGTCCTCGAAGACCGAAGCCGGGCGAACTTCGATGGTCATGGCACCACGATGTCACGGCGCTCACGGCGACGCCGCGCGATTCCCGGCGGAGGATCCGCGACCCCCGGGCGGTCCGGGCCGCCCCCACGGCGGTCCCGGCCGGGACCGCCGCACCGGCCTCACCGGCCGGGTCCCGGCGGCGCGGGCGCCGGGGCGGGCCGGGCCCGGGTGGGAAGAAATCCGCTGCGACCGATTTCACGTGCGTTTTGCCGGAACCGGGTGCTGTCCTGTTGATGCCAGGCCGATTGTGGCCCCCACGTCCCCCTTTTGCCGATGCTCGCCGGCCCGCATGATTTACCCGTCGCGCCAGAGCGAGGGGGTGAGCGGAAAAGGAAAGAACGGGCGCCGGGCGGTAGTTGTGGAACCAGTGGCGTGGGATGCCGGCGCCGTGCATCGATGGGCTCCGGAAATGATTCCGGAAGGTTCCGAATTCAGGGGCTTCACCCACCGGTGGCGAGACCCGACGAGTGACGGAAACCGATGGCACGGGAGGTGCCATGAGCGGTCCTTCGTTCTATGGAATCCAGGAGCGTCAGGACGGCACGGTCCTCGTGACGTGGGGATGCCGTCCCGTTCTGTCCGTGCGCAGGCCTGCCGAGGTCAGCCGGCTCAGCAGCGAGCTGAGCCAGGGTGACGTCCAGGAAGTGCTGGCCCGATGGGCCGGCCGAGCCTCGAAGGAAATGGTGTGAGCGACGAGCGCATTACCCCTTCTGATCCGGGCCCGGCACGGTCGTCCGCGCTCGAGCAGTACGAGATCGACCTGCCGAGGATTTACGCGCACGATCCCGACCACGCGCATTCGGGCCATGACGCCCGGGGCGCCGACGATCCAGCGATGCGAGGGCTTTGAGCGGCATTCGCTGCGAACGCCCGCGTACCGGTTTCTCATTTCAGCAATTCTTCCCTGCACCGACACCACATCTGGCACAAGGAGAATGCTCATGACGATCGAAGCCGTATCCCCCGCCATGACCATGCGCGAGGCCGCTGCCGCGCTGCTCGCCCATGGGAACGTCCCCGGTCCGCACGTCGACATGGACGAGGTCGCCCGTATCGACCGGATGATCGCCCGGCACCGGCTCACCCTCGACGAGAAGCTGACGGCCGCCAAGCGGCAGTACTCCGCCGAGCACTACGCCCGCACCACGGCGCTGCTGCCTGCCGAGCTGATCTCCGAGCTGCGGGCCGAAGCGCGCCGGCTCGCGGACCTCAACACCCGGCGGATCGACATCACCGTCCCCGTGACCGGTGACACTCCCCGCAGGCTGGGCAGCCTGCCCAACTCGCTGTTCCAGGAGCAGAGCAAGCTGTTCACGGCCCTGTACAACTCCGTGGAGTTCCGCTCCGTGCTCTCCACCGTGGTCGGGACGCCGGTCCTCGACGCTTCCTTCGAGGACGAGAAGATCACCGGCACGCACCAGAGCCGCGTGGGGGACACGCACGGCTGGCACTGGGGCGACCACGAGTTCGCCTTCATCTTCATCGCCGAGGCGCCCTCCATCGAGCACGGCGGCATGCTGCAGGCCGTGCCGCACACCGTCTGGGACAAGAAGAACCCGGCCGTGCACGAGAACCTGGCGGGCGGCACCATCCGCACCTACCACCACGAGGGCGGCGAGTCGTACGTCTTCAAGACGGACACCACCCTGCACCGCACCGTTCCGATCCAGACGGAGGGCGTGGAGCGGATCATCGTCAACCTGACCCTCGCCAGCCTCAAGGACTGGCTGGAGGAGAAGTCCTACGAGACGACCAACGCCGTCTACACGGACTGAGGAGGGGATCGGGCATGACAACGATCCTCTTCGCCAAGGAGAGCGACTGCGAGGAGAACCCGGGCGGGCACGACCTGCGTGCCACCCTGGTTCCCCAGGACGTACGCCGTTACGTCGACCGCGGGTTCGACGTCGTCGTCCAGCAGGGCCTGGGTGAGGGCATCGGCTACCTGGACCGCCAGTACGAGCTGGAGGGGGCACGGGTCGAGCCCTACCCCTCCTGCTACGGCGGCAAGGACCTCGTGGTCAAGCTCAAAGGGCCGTCGGCGGCCGAGGTGGCGCAGCTTTCCTACGGGACCACGCTGTTCTCCATGGGGCACCTGTACTGCTTCCCCGAGCGGGAGCGGCTGCTGCGGGACAAGGGAGTCCGGCTCGTCGGCATGGAGACGGTGACCGACCCGCAGGAGCCGTCGGACGGGTACCTGGCCGGTATCGCCGCGGGGTCCGCCGTGGACGCGGGCGCCCTGGGGCCGGAACCGGAGGTCATGCTCGACCCGTCGGCGCCGCAGGAGTACGTCAACGGCCTGCTGCGGGCGCTGATGCGCTACGGGCGCAAACCGGTCCGGGTCCGCTGCACCGACACGGCAGGCGCGGAGCAGTCCCGGGCGGCGATCTCCGGTTCTGCCGTGCTGACCGTCGGCGACGGGGTCACGGACCTCGTGCCGGCGGTGGGCGGCCCGTACCGACTTGGCGAAGGGGATCTTCCCGCCGGCCGCGACGGTCTGCTGGCCGAGGAGCGCGGCAAGCCCGTGCGCGCCATCGGCCAGATCCGGGAGGTCGGCATCGGGGGCACCAAGTACGGCCTGGACCTGTACCGTTCCCGGAACTCCGGGCGGGACCCCGAGGTCCTCGTCCTGGGATACGGCAACTGCTCCATGGGCGCCTTCGAGCATCTCCGCGACCGGCGCGTCGAGTTCACCGTGCTGGGCAGGCCCCAGACGACGCCCGACGAGCTGCCCGGTCGGCTCGCCTCGGCGCAGCTGATCGTCAACGGAGCTGAGACGCCCGGCGAGACGGAGTACATCATCACCCGGCGGAACGCCGAGCGGGACGTCCCCGTCGGAGCCGTCGTCATCGACCTCATCGGCGGCTCTCCGGCGCTGCGTTCGCCGGTGGAGTCCTTCGTGTGGACGACCTTTCTGCCGGACATCCACTTCGAGGAGCAGGGCCGCTTCTTCGCGGGCCTGTGGGGCTGGGACATGTACTACTCGATGCACGACACGGCCCTGGAGTACAGCCGGCGCATCGCCAAGGTCCTCACCAGCGGTGACCGGTACGCGAAGTCGCTCGACGACTTCGTCTCCGACTACGCCTACGCGCTTCAGTTGGGGGGATGATGACGACCGGGATCGCGCTCTGCCGGCACCCGCTCACACAGTTCGGGTACGAGCGGCTCGCGGGCCGGGTGGACATGAGGCTGTTGTGCCACCCGGAGAAGAGCCTCGCCTCCGTCACCACGGGAGGCGTCGCCCCGGAGCGGGTGACCGTGTACGAGGACTACGACGTCAACAGCCTGGTGGAGTACGACGCGGCACGCATCGTCGAGGAACAGGGCGGCTGCGCCGGAGTGATCGCCCTGTCCGAAGTGGACGTCATGCGTGCCGCGTTGCTCCGGGAGCGCTACGGCATCGTCGGCCTGCGGCCGGCGACCGCCCGGCTGTTCCGCGACAAGGCCGCGATGAAGGACCGCCTGGCGGACGCCGGGGTGAGCGTGCCCCGGTACCGCACGGTGGAGACGGGTCTCGACCTGCTGTCCGCGGCACGGGACTTCGGCTTCCCCTTCGTGGTCAAACCCCGTCTAGGCGGGGGCTCGGTGGGCACGCGCGTGGTGCGGGACGAGACCGCGCTGCGCGCGCTGCTGGCCACCGGGCTGCAGCCCGCCTTCTACACCCCGGCGCACATGGAGGCGGAGGAGTTCGTCGAGGGAGAGCTGTGCCATGTGGACGGCCTGGTCCTGGACGGCAGGGTCTTTCTCCAGACGGTCAGCCGCTACCGCAGCGACATCCTGGAGTTCGGCGCGCCGCTGTCCACGGCGATGATCGATCCGGACTCCCCGCGTGCGGTGGAGCTTCGCGGCTTCACCGGGCGGGTGCTCGACGTGCTCGGCCTGCTGGGCGGCGGCGCGCACTCCTACTTCCACTGCGAGGTGTTCGTGACCTCGCGGGGCCCGGTGCTCTGCGAGGTCGCCGCCCGGCCGGGCGGCCTCGGCATCGTCGACCAGGTGGACGCCTACTTCGGCGTCAGCACGTTCGATCTGCTCCTGGACGCGACGTTCGGCAGGGCGCCGGAGGGCTCGGCCCCCCGGGGCAGCGGCGTGACGGGCTGGGTCGGCATACCCAAGTCCTTCGATCCGGCGCTGGTCCGTTCCTGTGTCCCCGAACCGCACCGGGCGCTCGAGAGGGTGCACCGCCGGTCCGCCGGCACCCGTCAGATCTCCTCGGTCGACCTCGACGGCTTCCTCGTCGTCCGCGGCGGTACCGCGGACGAGCTGGAGCTGCTCCTGAGCCAGGCCGTGTCCCGAATCGCCATGGAGGTGGCCCAGTGAGCCGCGACACCGTTCTCGTCCTGACGGGCTTCGATCTTCATGCCCTGCCCGTGGTGCGCTGGCTCGCGGACCGGTTCCGCGTGGTCCTGATCGCCTCGCGCAACGCCACGAACCAGAAGCACTACAAGGCCTTCGTCGAGAGCGCCGCTCTCGCGGAGGAGTGGATCTGGGTCGACGACCTGTTCGGCGACTGGACCACCGTGCGCCAGGCGGAGCAATGGCACGCTCGGTACGGCGTGCGGCACGTCGTGTGTCTGGACGAGCGCGGCCTGATCGTCGCGGCCCGGCTGCGCGGGCTGCTCGGCGTGACGAGCGGTCAGGACCTGCGCTCCGCCGAGGCGTTCCGGCTGAAGCACCGGATGTACGAACTGCTCCAGGGCGCCGTGGACGTGCCGTCCTTCACTGTCGCGGCCGACGGCTTCGAGGTGCGGGAAGCCGCGCGCTCGCTGGGAACACCGGTGGTGGTGAAGCCCGTCGACGGGGCGGGCTCGAAGGACACCGTGGTGCTCCGGGACGACACGGCGCTCGACAGCTGGCTCGATACGCACCCTGTGACGCTCGGCGCCCCGGTGCTGGTCCAGGAGTTCGCGGCCGGCGACATGTACCACGTGGACGGTCTGACCATCGGGAACGAGGCGTACGGCATCACCGTCTCCCGGTACGGCGGCAGCACCCTGGGCTATCAGGAGGCACGCCCGCTGACCTCGGCGATGGTGCCCCTGTCCGCCCCGTCCCACGCGCTGCTCACCGAGGCCGTCCGCACAGTGCTGGCCACGCTCCCTGACACCGGGGGCAGCCCGTTCCACGCGGAGTTCTTCCTCGAGGAGAGCGGGCGGGTCCGGTTCTGCGAGATCGCCGCTCGCGGCGGCGGCGCCGGTGTCGGCCCCTGCTGGAAGCTCGCCTACGGGGCCGACATGTTCCGTGCCCACGCCTTGATGCAGTGCGGTCTCGCCGACGAGGTCCTGCCGGAACTCCCGGCGCAGCCCGCGGGCCGGTACGGCTGGTACCTGGAGTCGTCGCCCGAGGGCCGGCTCCTCGGGCTGCCGGACCGGTGCGACCTGCCCGGCGTGCTCGAGTACAACGTCACGGGCCGGATGGGGCAGCCGCACGGCGGCGCCACGTCGAGCATCGACGCGATCCAGCAGTTCGTCGTCGGCTTCCAGGGCGACGAGGACGAGCGCAAGACATTCGACGAGCTGTCCCGCTGGTGCGCCCAGCACCGGCTGCTCGTCCCCGTCACCGCCGCCTGACGTTCCACGGCCCCGGCTCTGCCCGCGACGTCCGCCACGACCGCCCGTACCCGCGCAGAAAGGCTCTGCCATGACCCAGGCCGCGGACACCGCGCGCGCACCGTCACCCCGCGGGGCGGTCGCCGCCTACTACAGCTCCGCCCTCGCGATCCGTACCGCGGACGCCGGCTCGGCCGCGGCCGTCGTCCTGCTCGCCCAGAAGTCCGACGGAGTGGCGGCGTCGGCGCTGCTGGCGGCGTGCATCACCGTGCCCCACATGTTCGGGCCGCTGTCCGCCCGGGTGATGTCGCTGGTGAGGTCGCCGCGCGTGGCACTCGCGGGTTCCTTCGCCCTCTTCGCCGTGCTGTTCGGTGCCGCGGGCCTGCTCATCCAGCGGGGCGATGTCGTCCTGGCCGCCTGTGCCCTGGCCGTCGCCGGCTTCCTGGGGCCCATCTTCACGGGCGGGCTGAGCAGTTGGCTCGGCAGCCTCGTACCGGAGACCCGGGCGGCGCAGCGGCGCGCCCAGTCGGGGGACTCGCTCACCTACGCGATCAGCAGCAGCGTGGGCAACTCCGTCGTCGGGGCCGTGGCCACCGCCGTGTCGGCGCAGGCCACCGTCGGGGTGCTCTGCGCACTGGCCGCCGGGGCGGCCCTGCTGGTCCTCCGCCTTCCGCTGGAACCCGTGGCCGCCGCGGACCGCGCCGGCACCTCGATCTCCAACGTCCTCGGGACCATCGCGCGCACCAAGGACCTGCGCGACATCACGATCATCACCTACGGCAACGCGTTCGGGCTGGGGAGTCTCCTCGTCCTCGCGACCACGTTCGCCCGCAGCGAGGGCCTCCCGGGATCGGTGGGGCCCCTGCTGATCGCGGCGACGGGGGTGGGGGCGCTGCTGACCGCGCTGTACTTCGTCGTCCGCCCGCTCGCCTGGGACGTGATGCGCACCGCGCGCTTCTGCGCCGTGGTCAGCGGCGTGTTCATCGCCGCCGTGCCCTTCGCCGGGGTGTGGGGCGCCGCGGTGGCGTTCCTGGCCGTCGGCGCGTGCCAGTCCGTCCTCAACACCGTCTCGTTCGCGGTCCGCAGGGACGCGTCTCCCGAACACCTGCGGGCCTCCGTCTTCGTGACGATGGCGGGCGTGAAGATCGCGGTGTCCGCGCTGGGGCTGGGCCTGGCCGGCCTGGTCCCGGTGGAAGGGGTGCACCTCGGGTTCGTGCTGGCCGGTCTCGCCAGCCTGGTGGCCGGCCTGGCGCCCCGCCTGCGGGCGGAGCGTCCCGCCGGTGAGGCCGAGCCGCACACGCAGAAGGCGACGACGCGATGAGCCCCCGCCTGATCAGGGTCAACGGGGGACGCCCTCAGCGGCCGCTGGTGCCCACGGACACCATCGAAGGGTACGGAAACCGCATCCTGGACCTGCTGTTCACCGGCCTGTACGTGTACACGGCGGACGGCGTCCCGGTGCCCGCCATGCTGGAGTCCCTCACCCGCCACGACGAGCGCACATGGACCGTCGCCCTGCGGCCGGGCTGGACCTTCTCCGACGGCAGCGCGGTGACCGCCCACGACTACGTCCGGACCTGGAACCACGGTGCCGACCCGGCCAACCGGCAGGCCCAGCGGTCCGTCTTCGCGCCCATCGACGGCTACGCCCCGGACGGCGCCGGCTCCTGCCCCCGGCTGCGCGGCCTCACCGTGCTGGACGACCTGACCTTCACCGTGCGGCTCCGTGAACCCGACCGGGACTTCCTGCTCTCCCTCGGCTTCACCCCGTTCGCCCCCCTGCCTCCGGTCTTCTTCGAGCGGGGGCCCGAGGAGTTCGGGCGCAGTCCGGTGGGCAACGGGCCGTACCGTCCCGCGCCGGGCGACGGACCGGACGGCGACCACTACGACCTCGTCCCCCGCGAGGGGCATCAGGGCCCCCGCCGGGCACGCAACGCGGGCCTGTCGTTCGTCTACTACGACGACCTGGAACGCGCCTACGAGGACCTGCTCGCCGGCCGCCTCGACATCCTCGACAGCATCCCCGACAGCCGGATCGCCGAATACCGGGCGGAGCTCGGCGACCGTGCCGTCGACCGCCCCGTCGCCCTGAACAAGGCGCTGGCC
>NZ_JBSGZJ010000083.1:0-19981 GCF_053610925.1 Streptomyces sp. NPDC054847
GCCAAGCGGCGCCGGGCCCGCTCGGCGCCGCTTGGCCAGCTGGGACCACACCGGCCTGAACGAGGACGCCTTCGTCGGGCGAGACCGCCGTCCTGGCCGACCTCGAAGGCCCCGGGTCCTCAAGGGGACCGGCGGGAACCGGAGCTGACAGCCCCGGTGGGGCGGCACAAAAGAACGGTGGCGGCCGGCGTACCCACCCATTCCACCCGAGGGGGTGCTGGCCGCCCGCTGTTGTGGGCGGTGGTCCTACGGGTGGCCGCCCCGCTGCGCGACGTCCACGGGGCTCAGGAACGTGAGGACGGACTCCGTCTCGTTGATCGACTGCTGCAGACTTGCATTGAAAAGCCACGGGAACAGCCGTGGCTGCTGGAACGCCACACCGGCCGCCCCGCCGGGACGCGCAGCGTTGCCGGACACCCGCACCGAGCCGTGGACCGGGCTGCTCGAACCCGGCGATCAGCGCGCCCGGCCGTACCGGTGGGTGACGTGGCCGAGCCGATTGGATTCGGCACGCAGGAGGTCCACGCCGTTCGGTGGTGTTGGTGGTCGAGGTCGCCGAGCACCTCGCGGTCCGCGATCAACGGCACGCTGAGATAGGAGTGGGCGTTCGGCGCCGGCCAGGAGCGCGGTGGCATCGGCGACACGGCCGATCCGCCGCAGCCGGTCGCCGACGTGCGGTGACGAAGCGGCGACGCATTCGACCATCTCTAGGAGGAGTCTGCGGTGGCGATTGTGACGAGGACTGACGGCTTCGATCCGACTTCCCTGGAGGAGGCTGTCTCGGGAGCGGCGGATAGGACGGGATTTTCCGGCACGGTCCGTGTCACGAGGCACGGGGAGCCGGTGTTCACCCGGGTGTTCGGGATGGCCTCACGCCGGTGGTCCGTACCCAACACGCACGACACGCGATTTCGGGTGGCGTCGGTGTCCAAGACGTTCACAGCAGTGGCCGTCCTCCAACTCGTCGAGCGGAAGCGAGTACGCCTGGACGACGCCCTGGTGAACTTCGTGAAGGACCATGTGCCGGAGCTCGATCGGCGTGTCACGGTCCATCACGCGCTTACGAGACGTCGGGCATCGGCGACTGGTTCGAGGAGAGCAGCGACGACTGGGAGGCCGAATGGACGGCCCTGACCTCCTCCCACCCGCTCTACCTCCTGCGGGACAACAAGGACTACGTACCGCTGTTCGCCGAGAAGCAGGCCCACTTTCCTCCCGGGGAACGCCATCTCTACAACGGCGCCGGCTATATCCTGCTCGGCCTGCTGATTGAATCGGTGACTGGCCGCTCCTTCGAAGAGGTCATCGCGGATGACGTCTTCACCCCTGCTGGAATGAGTGCGTCCGGATTTCCGGCCCTGGACGACCTGGGGCCGGACATCGCCGCGGGGTACCTCGCCACAGCTGACAGCGCAACGCCGTACCGGACCAAGCACTACGCGACCACCCCTCGAGCCGCCGCTGACGGAGGGGCTGCGTGTACCGCCGCAGATCTGACGGCCTTCGCCCACGCACTACGCCACGGGCGGCTGCTGGACGAGGAGACCACGCGCTTGGCCCTGACCCCCCAGGTCGACGAGCGGGACGAGAAGGTCCGCGGCTACCGATGGATGTACGGCTTCGGCCTCACCCACATCCTCGATGACGAAGGGACCGTCGTCCGCTGGGGCCACACGGGCGAGGAGGACGGGGTCAGTGCCCGTCTCTACCACTACCCGCTGCAGGACCTGGACGTCGCCGTGCTCGGTAACATCAGCTGGTGCGCGGGCGACATGGGGTGGGCCGTCCACGACGTCCTCGTCGGCAACCAGGACAACCGCGTGCCGTAGCGACGCCGAGCAGCCGGCTCAACGGTCCGCGGGCCTGGCGGCTCCCGGTGCGGCACGCGGACCCGGAGGTGGCTGTCGCCGGCCGGGACGTCCGCGGCGTCTGTCCTACGCGGAACTGGTCCGCCTGCTGATCGCTCAGGTCCTGCTGAACCGCCAGGCGTGGGCCGGGGCGAAAACCTCCAGAACTGCGGCGGTGCCGCCGTCGGCGACGACACTGTCTTCCTGGGAGGCACCGACAGGGTCGGTGCGTACGACCTGGGCACGGGCAAGCTGGTCTGGGGCGTCAAGTCCGAGGACACTACCCTCCATCCCCTGCGCGCGGAGGGCGGTGAGTCGGGTGCGCTCGTCTACGAGGCGGCATCGCCGAGCCGCCCGGGCGGGATCGTCCGGCTCGGCAAGGGCGGCGCGGACACGAAGCGGCAAGTGCTGCGGCACCCCGCATCGGCCCGTGCCACGGAAGCGGGAATACTCGCCGGCCGCGTGGCCTGGACGAACGACCGGATCGTCATCACCCCGTCCGTCGTATACGGCGATGACGCCAGGTCTCAGGCCCGCATGCTGTCGTTCGGCCCGGAGCGCTGAACCGCCGACAGGGCCGCCGTGCGAGCTCGTCTGCCGCCGGAAGCGGCAGACGACGGCGATCCGGACTCTCACATCGGCACGTTGCCGTGTTTGCGGGACGGCATGCTGGCTCGCTTGGTTCGGAGTACGGTGAATGAACGAATTAGTATCTCGCGGGTCTCTGCGGGGTCAATGACGTCATTCACCAGACCACGCTGAGCCGCGTAGTAGGGGTGCATCATCTCGCGCTTGTACTTCTTGACCAGGTCGTCGCGTGCGGCAACGGGGTCGTCTGCCTCGCCTATCTGCGTACGGAAGATGACATCGACAGCGCCCTCGGGGCCCATCACGGCCATCTCGTTGGTGGGCCATGCGAAAGAGAGGTCGGCGCCGATGGACCGGGAGTCCATGACGACGTAGGCACTGCCAT
Organism: Streptomyces sp. NPDC054847; assembly: GCF_053610925.1. NCBI lineage: Bacteria > Bacillati > Actinomycetota > Actinomycetes > Kitasatosporales > Streptomycetaceae > Streptomyces > Streptomyces sp. NPDC054847. The sequence continues at coordinate 2,821 of NZ_JBSGZJ010000083.1, forward strand.
AGGCCTTGCGAAGGACTAGCTGGATGCGCGGCACGGTGGCGTTGCAGTAGGTGTACAGCAACTTGGCGGTGTGCCGAATGATGCCGCCGTGCTCCTGATCGAGACCAGGCAGGAATCCGGGAGCGTCAACCATGGTGACCAAGGGGATGTTGAATGAGTCGCAAAACTGTACGAAGCGAGCGGCTTTCTCTGTTGCCTCAGTGTCCAGTACGCCCGCCAACCTGCATGGCTGGTTGGCGACAATGCCAACCACATGACCATCGAGACGGCTCAAGGCGCAGACGACGTTGGCTGCCCACCGTTCCTGGACTTCCATGAATTCGCCATCGTCGACGATCTCCTCGATGACTTTGCGCACATCGTACGAGCGGTAGCTGTCGGCCGGCACGAGTTCCAGCAACGCCTCACAACGGCGGTCCGGACGATCAGTACCCGACACAGCCGGCGGCGCATCCTGGCTGTTGGAGGGCAGCAGGGACAGCAGTCGGCGCACGTCCTTCAGGCAGGTCGGTTCGTCGTCATAGACGAAGGCTGCCGTACCGGAAACTTCAGCGTGAACGTCGGCGCCACCAAGGCCCTCTGGGGAGGTGTCCTCACCGGTGACAGCTCTAACCACATCCGGCCCGCTGATGAACATCTGAGAGACACAGCGGACCACAAAGACGAAGTCAGTGAGCGCCGGGGAGCACGCGGCGCCGCCTGCAGATGGGCCCAAAACCACGCTGATCAGTGGAATTACGCCTGAAGCTTGTGCGTTGCGGCGGAAGATTCCGCCGTAGCCCGCAAGGGCAGTCAAGCCCTCCTGGATGCGGGCTCCGCCCCCGTCATTGAGGGATATCAGCGGCGCACCGGCTGATACCGCCATGTCCATGAGCTCGTGGATCTTAGCGGCATGCGACTCCCCCTGCGCACCACCGAAGAGGCGGAAGTCGTGGCCGTACACGAAGACCGTTCGGCCATCGACAGTGCCCCAGCCGGTGACTACCCCGTCGGCGAAGTGGGCCTCACCCCGCAAGCCGGGGGCATGGGGTTGACGCAGAGGATTGACCTCGGTGAACGACCCCGCGTCGAGAAGTAGACCGATGCGCTCCCGAACCGTCAGCTTCCCTAAGTTGTGCTGCCGCAGCGTTGCCGAATCGGGGACGTCTGAGATTCGATCTTTGATACCACGTAGGTCTGGCACCTGGCCTCGGATGTCGACCGTGCTGGCCTCTTCGTCTGTCGTCGACGCCGTCTCAGATGGAACTTGTCGACTGCTGTCCGGGACGTTCTCCGTGGCTGGGTGTCTGCGTGCCGGCTCATTGGAAGACGGTCCGTCACGGCGCGCCCCGCCTCCTTCCGGGCCAGGATGGTCAGAGGCAGAGCGCTTACGTTGGACTCGCAGAAATTCAAGCTTCTGCCAGCGAGATCTCCACTCTCGGAGCCGTGGGTCGTCCCGGTGAACAGGCCGATCATTGGGATCACCGAAGGCCAGCAGGGTGCCCACCAAGGCGATGAGGAAGTCCAGCCGTGGGAGCCGCTTTCCGTTCAGGGCCTCACTGACTGCCGAGGCGGACAGAGGTCGTCCCTTCGGGGCAAGGGCCTCGATCTGCCGATAAGAGGGGTTGCCGTGCTCGATACGCAGGAGAGTCAGATCAGTGGCAAACGATGCCAATGCATCCGCAAACCCCTCGTGCGGCGGCTCATCGCTCCCACTTCCCTGTGCCATGCCCATCCCCCGACTCTTCGGTCCTACAACGCAGAAAGCTGCCCAAGACCGAACCCCCACGAACAACTCCGGACAACACCGATGTTCGGCCGAACCACGCGAGTGTACGTCGCTGTTCCGCGTTGATCGGCTTGCTGCGAGGTTGTTCGTCCCGTAGGGGCGTTGGCCTCGATACCCGGTGAGCTGGAGGCATGGACAACGTAGAGAACACCACAGTCAGTCCAACGGTCACTGACACAGCCCCGACTCCCACGCTGCGCGAGCGAGTCGTCGACCTGCTCGCTCTGCTCGCCCTTCTCGCGGGGGCCTGCGCCGTCTTCGCTCTTGCAGGGGCTGAGGCGTTCGCGGTGGTAACCAGCGTGGGAATGGGGCTGTTTTCCACCTGGCGTGCGCGCCGGTAGCGGCGACACATGGACAGGGCGAAAGCTGCGGGCCGACCGCTCAGCTGCCCATCAGGTGGCAGCACCGGCAGCAAGGCCGGCGCTGCCACTGCCACCCCCACCATCGCCAAAGACGACAGCAAGCCCGCGATGAAGGCGGACGACACCCCCAGCAGCAAGGCCGCCAGGGACGAGACCGGCAACCTGCCTGACATGGTCGGCAAGGGCCTCCAGTCCGCCCAGGACCAATCCCAGGAAGCCGGCTTCTACAGACTCACCTCCCACGACGCCTTGGGCCGTGACCGAATCCAGGCTCTCGACCGGAACTGGAAGGTCTGTTCCCAGACCCCGAAGCCCGGCAGCTGCTCCACCAGCGCGAAGGTCGACTTCGGCGCGGTGAAACTGGACGAGGACTGTCGGCCAAAGATGTGGTGGAGCAGCCGAAATCCGGGGCTTCGATGCCCAACTTCATTGGCAGGTCTATGAAGACGGCGCGCGGGGCGCTGGACAGCTCCACCAGCATCACGGTTGTCGACGCCTCAGGACAGGACCGCATCGTTCTCGTGGAATCCAACTGACAGGTCTGCTCTCAGAACCCGAAGGCCGGCGCGAAACTCGACGGGCAGCCGGTGTCCTTCGAGGTGGTGAAGTTCGAGGAGTCCTGCTAGCCCCTCCGAAATCACGACTCCGCCCCGTTACGTCACTGGGGCAATGGCAGTGGCGAACACGGATTCCTGCACCTGGCGGCCCATCAGGTTCCGGTATCGAATCTTGTAGTCGTGGGGGCACTTCGACCACTTGGCCCTTGAGTGATCGCAGGACTTGAGAAGGATCCCATCCCTCGTGCCGGGGTCCGTGCTGTCGTCATGCCAGTCTGCTTTCGTTGTTCGTGCCTGCGTCTCCTGTGGTGGTGGACTACGCCTCACGCAGTTGCTGCTGCCTGGTCCACGCCTCGACCTCGGACACCTTGAACTGAAACTTGGCATTGCGACCTGTGCCGAACTTGTAAGGAGTCATGCCCCGTCGTGCGGATTCGCGATAGTCCCCTACCACTGACAAGTTGAGGTGCTCCGCGAGTTCCTTCGCGGTCATGAACTGGGTTGGCATGGCTGTCCCTCGTCATCTCGGCCGTTATCGACAGATCCATGATCTGCGAGATCGCCGGTTTGGCTAACCGGCGATCACCGGTTATGTAGGGTCGGGCTGCACGGGCGAGGGCAGGCGCTACCTTCGGTTTCCTTGCGGAGAGAAGCCATACGAGAACACGAGGTCGGTTTCCTGCTACGCAACCAGTCCTGTGTCGAGGAGTTTGGCCGCAGTGCCGATCGAGCCGGGCATGAGGTGCCGGTAGATCTTGAAGGTGATGTCGATGCTGTTGTGCCCCATCCATTCGGCGACATCGGTGATCGGAATGCCGTGGCTGAGGCAGTTCGAGGCGAAGAAGTGGCGGAGGCTGTAGATGACCATGCCTTCGGGTATGTCGAGTTCACCCCGCCTTTTGAGTCGCTGCCACTGGTTCTGCAGAAGGTACGGCTGGAAAGGGATGCTGGGGTTCTTGGGGTGGCGAAGGAGGTAGCCGTCTGATGTGCCGTACTTGTCGGAGTACCACTCGATCGTGCGTTTCGTGCGCGCCGGCAGAGGCACGTCGCGGTACTCGCCGGCCTTGCAGTGCTTGAGCCTGTCGTACGTCTTGGTGCTCTGGTTCACCTGCTCGGTGATGCGGTAGACGTCGTCGGCCACGATGTTGTTGACGTTGACAGCCGCGGCCTCGCCGTTGCGCATTCCGCAGCCGCTCATCAGGTCGACCATGAGCAGGAAGGTGTGGTCGCCAGCGATACGCACGCTCTGGAGCTGTTCGGGTGAGGGGATGACGGCGCGCTTGGGGTCGTACTGAGGGGGCCTGACGCCCAGGAGGGGGTTGTCCTCGAAGTGGCCCAGGCGATGTGCATCAAGGAGTATCGACTTCAGCTTGTCGTACGCGTTCGATTGTGCTGCCAGCCCTACTCCGTTGCGTTCCATGGTGCGGATGAAGCCGTCCACCACCTTGTGGTCGAACGTGCCCATCCGACGGCTTCCCAAGGCGGGAAAGACGTGGTGCTGGAGAAGCGAATCGAGGTGGCTGATCGAGGCTGCGGCGAGATGGCGCTGGCCGGCCTTCCACTCCGCGGTGTACTCCCGGAACCGCATGTTCCCGTACTTCTCGACGCGTTGGCTCTTCGCCTGCTTCCGGGGAGCGGCCTTCTTCGCCTTGTAGACACTGGTCAATCGGTCGATCGCCGAGTCCTGGGTCTCGAAGCCGGACTCCTCGACCTGCCTCCCGCTCGCGCTCCGGTAGCGGATCTTGTAGAGGTGCTGGCACTTCGCCCACCGTGAGGGGGCGTGCTCGCAGTCCTTGAAGAACTTGCCCATTCCTCGCGGGAGCGTCTTGGCCGCCATGTTCCTGGGACTGCTGGGATTCCAATACTGACGTTTTGCTGACCGTCAGCTTCGGTGAGGTGAAGGGCTACGACGGCCCTCCGCTGCCGGCCCCGGAGCTGCCTGCGACGTCGCTGAAGGCGCGGGGGAGGGCGCGATGAGCTCGGGCGATCACCCGAACCGGCGTCGGGCGGAGCTGGCGTCCAGGGTAGCGAAAGCGGGCATGTTGATCACTCCGATACGCGAGAAGCATCGAGCCGCTTCAGATCTGATTGCGTTGAATCAGGCATACGCCTTGAAACGGAACGAGTACCGCTTCCACGTCAAGGGCGTGGTGGTCGCCGGACGCCACAGCCAGAGAGCCCCCTCGCCTCTCCATGACCTGATCGGCTCCCGGCAGGGGACGGTCGGCTGCCCTGTCAGTCCAAGAGGTGCAGTGCGGTGTCCGGTCGGCAGTGGGCGCAGGCTTCCACTCCGTCGGTCAGGGCACGGATGGCTTGGGCGCGGTCGATGGGGTGCTGCCGTTTGCCGGCCATGTGACAGCCGCCGACGTGCACGTAGAGCGGTTCGCGGCGCTGTCCTATCCCGGTCTCGATGACCCAGTCGGGCACGGGCGGGCGGACGGCGGCGCCGTGCGCGTGCTCGCGCTGCCGCTGCTCGAGGAAGCTGATCCGCTCACGGACCCGGTCGAGGCTGAGGGTGAGCCAGTGCTCCAGGGTGCGCAGTCTCGGAAGGTCGGGCGGAAGGTCGGACATGACGGTCGCCGGGTGGGTTCAGGCGGCCCGGGCGACATCGACCGCGGGCGTCGGGGACGGGCGGGTGACCGCCTTCAGTGCGCTGCGAGCCTCCTGCACCCGCTGCTCCTCGAGCGTCGCCCAGTACGAGTGGGTGGTGATCCGGATGGACAGGTCGGTGCACTCCATCCTCAGCCGCTTCACCGTCTGCTTCTGCTCTTCGCTCCAGCCGGGGCTGTCCTCGCGGCCGCCGGTGACCTCACCGGTGTGCGGGTGCTCGGTGCCGGGCCATCCGGGCATCGGCTCCACACTCCACGGCAGGGTGCGGCACAGCGCGGCCAGCTCAGCCGTCGCCTGATGCAGACGGACCTGCGCGGCACGCAGATCCTCCGGGAACTGTCTCTCAGCCATGACAAACCTCCTGCTCGATCATGTTCAGCACGCCAGCCAGGCCCGCCGACGGGCCTCACCCCGGCGCTGGACCGCCCCCACCGCCTCGAGCCGCTCCAGCTGGTACAGCACGCTCGAAGGCGACGAAAGCCCGACACCGGCAGCGATCTCCCGCAGCGACGGCGCCTCGCCGTTCACGGCCACGTAGGTGCGCATCCAGCGCAGGATGCGCACCTGCCGCTCGGTGAAGTCATCCATGCCGCCCCGCCTCCTTGCCCTCGCGGCGGCGCGCCTGGTGGCGCAGCTCCGCCCACCCGGTGCTGGGCCGGTTCGTGCCCAGATGCGGGTCGGTGAAGATCCGCGCCGACAACTGCAGCAGGCGTCGGCGCAGCTCCGCCGCGCCGTGGGGGCGCGGCTCGGCGAGCGCCCGGTAGACGCGGTCCCACTCACGCTGGACCTGCATCAAGTCATCGGGGAACGTCGATCGCGCCATACCCGCAGTAAAACACGTGTTCGATTTACTGCGCACGCCGGACACACCCGGCGCGGCGGCAGGCATATGAGTGTCCTGTGCCGGCGAAGGCTGGTCGATGTCACCAAGTCCGAGCCTCAGCAGGTACATGCCAGGGAAGTTTGAGGAGCTCCTGGCACGGCTTGACCGTCCGAGAGCCGCGAGGCCATCTCGGTGTAAGTGCCGACGGTGGTCAGGTCCTGGCCGCTGCTGCGGAACACCACCGAGTTGATGACCACCCGCAGCGACTTTTCGAACCGCTCGCTCGTCCGCCGCTTCGGGAGTGTCTTGCGCGGTGTCCAGCGCACCGGCCACCAGCCGCGCCGCCGTATCCCGGAGGGGGTGGTGGCCAGGACGCACCGTCCCTCCAACCGCAACTGGTCGAGGTGGACGGTCCCGGCGAAGCGGCACTCGGGTCACAGCGACCTCGAACACCGCCTCGGACAGGCTCAGTTCTCCTGCGCACAGGAGCGGTCCGACCGCTGAAGCGTGTCCGAAGACCGCTCTGTCGAACCCCGCGTCGCCGCGGAACTTCGCCCCGGAGAACCCTGCGTCGTCGGCGAACTCCGCCCCGCTGAACGAGACTTTGCCGAGGCGGGCCGGTCTGTCGCGGGGTCGCGCATTCGGCCGAGAAGCTAGTTCAGCAGCTCCGCGCTCAACAGGGTGCCACGGTGGTCGAGATCGCAAGGACGGCGCCCAGCTCCGCCCCGCCGGCGTCCTGTCCAGGAGACGGTGCCCGGCCTACTGCGTACCGAGTGCTTCCAGCATGTGCTGTTGGTGCCGGTGGCCGATCGTCTCGTAGCCGATCACAGTGACGAACGGCGCGAGCATGACCACGAGCAGACACACCGCGATGGCCACGCCGACGGCGGCCAGCAGGACAGCGGCGAGCAGCACGGCGAGGGTGAGGGAGATCAGGAGCAGGTGGAAGGGGTCTGCCGCGGACAGCAGGAGCGTGTGCAGCAGATAGACCATGAGGAGGTAGAGGCCGACCGGAAGGGCCAGTGCGAGGACGACGGCCGTGCCGGAGATCTTGGCATGGTGCTCCATGTACAGGCCCGCCACGTGCAGGCCCGCGCCGGCTCCGGCGATGCCGATGAACAGGGGGATGTGGCCGTAGCCGAAGAGGTACCCGCGGCCGCGGCGGTGAGCCAGGATGTCGCCGAACGGCGTCATGAAGTACATCCACCACATGCCGAAGGTCAGGCCCACGCCGGCGATGACGACGGCGATCGAGTTCCAGGTCCAGTGCGTGCCGTCGCCGCCGCCCAGGAGGTCGCCGGAGGAGGCGACGGTGCCGACGACGCCCTCGCCGAGCGTGATGATCGCGAAGAGTCCGTACCGTTCGGCGACGTGGTGCGGGTGCCAGGGCGTGCCGCCCGCGGAGCGCTGCGTGAGGACCGGCAGGACGAGTTCGAGGGCGCCCAGGGCGCCGAACGCCACGAAGACGGCGGCGATCGGCAGATGGACGAAGGCCACGACGATCCAGCCGGCCTGGACGATCACCGTCCAGCGGATGTTGGCCATGCCGACGTCGTGGAACGACGGGGACTGCCGGGCGGCGCGCCACCACTGGAGCACCATCGCGATCCGCATCACGACGTAGCCGATGACCATGGCGCGCAGTTCGAGGTGACCCCCCTCCTCGACGGAGTGGAACATCGCGGGCAGGCCCAGCGAGAACACGACGACGCCCATCATCTGCACCATCGTCAAGGCCCGGTAGAGCCAGTCGTCGGTGGCGAAGGCAGAGGCGAACCAGCTGAAGCTGATCCAGGCGACGCTGATCGCGAACATCGCCATGACGAACGCGACCACCGCCTGCCCGGCATGCCCTTCGGCGACCATCTCGGCGAACTGGAACGCCGCCGTGCCGACCGCGACCACGAAGGTCAGGTCGAACAGCAACTCCAGTGGTGAGGAGACCCGCCCGTGCTCTTCCGGGTCACGGCCGGTCATCGGAACCAGCCGTCGCGACAGGGCATGCCCGCCGGGCCTGCTGGTGCGCTGGGGATCGCTCATGCGCACCATCATTTCCGACATATCCGCTCAGTGCGCTCGCGCACCACGGAACGAGCACACCCGGCTCCATGGGTGGAGAGCACTGGGCGTGACCGGCCGCGAGCTGATCCGAGCTCCGACCGGAGGCCGAGGCCTGTGCCGCGCGCTGGTGTCACGAACGGCCAGGGCCTGTCCGGCGGAACATGCCGGGCTGCCCGCCGGCACTGAATCGCTGTCGCGACCCGCAGGACAAGGAGCTTGGTGGGGCAGCTTGGCCCGGCGTTAAATGCCTCGACATGGTCGCGGTGGTCGGGGACGCTTCACGCGATGACAAGAATCGACGACACGCCGCCCGCGTGGGACGAGCGCACCCAGCTCACCACGTTCCTCGACTACGCACGTGACACCGCCCGCGCCAAGTGTGATGGCATCTCTGCGGAGAACGCCCACAAGGCGCTCCTGCCGGGCTCACCGCTGATGACCATGAGCGGAGTGATCAACCACCTTCGCTGGGTCGAGTACTACTGGTTCCAGGTGGTCTTCCTCGGCGAGGAAGACAGGGGCCCCTGGACCGAGGAGGACCCCGACCGCGAGATGCGTATCGCCGTCGACTTCCCGCTCACGCAGTTGCTCGACGAATACGCCGAACAGAGCGCCCACTACCGCGAACTGGTCGCCGGGAACGACCTGGACAAGAAGGCCCAGCGAGCCGTCCGCGACGGTCTCCATGTCGACCTGCGCTGGATCCTCCTTCACCTCACCGAGGAGACGGCCCGCCACAACGGCCACCTGGACATCTTGCGCGAGATGCTCGACGGCACGACTGGCGACTAGATCCGGCAGAGAGCACGGCCGGAGCCGGAGCCGGAGCCGGAGCCGGATCGAGGCGACGGTGACGGTGACGGTGACGTGGAAGGTGTGGCCGCCCTGTTCGGCCGCGCGATCAGGTCCGGCTGCAATGCGGCGAACTTCTCCATGGGCGGCGAGTCCCACTCGTCGTCGTAGAACGTGGCGTCCAGGTGCGTGACCGGGGCGTCGAGAATCCTGCCCAGCTCGCGTGCCAGGTACGACTTGCCGCTGCTCCGCAGCCGACCGGGGGAGAGGACCCCAGCCGGCCCCTGAACCCTGCGAGTACGCAGGGAGTGTGATCGGAGCCCCGCCACGAGCGATGCCGGACGCCCCGCGATGAACGCCGGTTCCGTGTCCCTCCCGCCGGACCGGCGCCCTCGCGTCGTCGGACCCTCGGGAAGGGGCCATGTCGTCGATCCTTCACGCTCAAGCACGGCGCATTCGCTCAGGTGCAGAACCCCCGGCCTCAGTCGAAGCGCAGGTCGGCGAGTTGCCGCTCGAGGGCGGCGTCGTCGTCCGCGGGCTCGGCCCGGGGCGGGCGGGCCGCCATGAGGGCGGCCAGCTCGCCGCCCGCCCGCCGGACGCGTGCGGGCAGGCCGTCGGTGTACTCGTCTCCCCCTGACCCCCAGTCCTCGGACGCCGCGTACACCGCGGTGGGAACGACGGCGGCGCGCAAATAGGCGAAGAGCGGGCGCAGGGCGTGCTCCAGGACCAGGGAGTGACGAGCGGTACCGCCCGTCGCCGCGACCAGGACCGGCTGCCCGGTAAGGGCGTCGGGGGCGATCACATCGAAGAAGGACTTGAACAGCCCGCGGTAGGAGGCCGTGAACACCGGAGTCACGGCGATCAGGCCGTCGGCTGCCGTCACCGCGTCGATCGCGGTGGCCAGTCGCGGCGGTGCGAAGCCGGTCACGAAATGATTGGCGACGTCGCCGGCAAGTGCCCGCAATTCGACGACCTCGATCGACACGATGTGGCCCTGGTCGGCGAGATCGTCGCGGGCCGCCTCGGACAGCCGGTCGGCGAGCAGACGGGTGGAGGAGGGCGTGCTCAGCCCCGCGGAGACGACGGTCAGCTTCACGCGGCGCTCACTCCCGGCCGCCTCGCGGCGGAGGAGACCCGAGCCGCGTGCGTCGGCGCGTCGGGCACGTCGGCCGGCCGTCCGTATCCGAACTCCTTGCGCAACACGGGTACGACCTCTTCGCCGAGGATGTCGAGCTGTTCCAGGACGGTTTTCAGGGGCAGCCCCGCATGGTCCATCAGGAAGAGCTGGCGCTGGTAGTCGCCGACGGTCTCCCGGAAGGAGAGGGTCCGCTCGATGACCTGCTGGGGCGAGCCAACCGTCAGCGGGGTCTGCTCGGTGAAGTCCTCCAGGGACGGGCCGTGGCCGTAGACGGGCGCGTTGTCGAAGTACGGGCGGAACTCCCTTACGGCGTCCTGCGAGTTCTTCCGCATGAAGACCTGGCCGCCGAGGCCCACGACGGCGTCCTCCGGACGGCCGTGGCCGTGGTGCGCGTACCGCCGCCGGTACAGCTGGACCATGCGCCGGGTGTGCTCGGCCGGCCAGAAGATGTTGTTGTGGAAGAAGCCGTCGCCGTAGAAGGCGGCCTGCTCCGCGATCTCCGGAGACCTGATGGATCCGTGCCAGACGAACGGCGGGACGCCGTCCAGCGGCCGGGGTGTCGAGGTGAAGGCCTGCAGGGGCGTGCGGAACGTACCTTCCCAGTCCACGACGTCCTCGCGCCACAGCCGGCGCAGCAGCGCGTAGTTCTCCTTGGCGAGGTTGATGCCCTGACGGATGTCCTGTCCGAACCACGGGTACACCGGGCCGGTGTTCCCGCGCCCCAGCATGAGGTCGACCCGGCCGTCGGCCAGGTGCTGGAGCGTCGCGTAGTCCTCCGCGATCTTCACCGGGTCGTTGGTGGTGATCAGTGTCGTGGCGGTGGACAGGATCAGCTTCTCGGTGCGGGCGGCGATGTGGCCGAGCAGGGTGGTCGGGGACGACGGGACGAACGGCGGGTTGTGGTGCTCGCCGGTCGCGAAGACGTCCAGGCCGACCTCCTCGGCCTTGAGCGCGATGGCAATCATCGCCTTGATGCGCTCGTGTTCCGACGGAGTACGGCCGTCGGTGGGGTCGGGGGTCACGTCCCCGACGGTGAATATGCCGAACTGCATGGGGTCCCTGTTCTCCTGGTCCTGTCTGGATCCTGCGGTCGTGGGCCGTGGAAGGCCGGGTGACGCCGGGTTCCGGCCCCACCCACCGCGGCAGCTGAGCCGGTTCCCCGGGGCGGTGTGCTCACCCTCGTGTGAACCGGCGGGTAGGGCGTCACTTCGCCAAGAAGTCGAGCAGAGCGGTGCTGACCTCCTCCGCGTGAGTCCACAGCAGGCCGTGCGGAGCGCCCTCGATCTCGACGTAGTCGGCCGACGGGAGCGCCTTGTGGAAGGGGCGCGCGGTGCCCTCGGCCGGCAGGATGCGGTCGGCGGTGCCGTGCAGGATCAGGGCCGGGACGTCGACGGCGGGGATGTCGGCGCGGAAGTCCGTGTACCAGGTCGACGGAGCGGCGGATGCGGCGAAGGAGCCGCCGCGGGCCGCGGTGTTCCAGCTGTTGCGGACGGCTTCCTCGCTGATCCGGGTGCCCAGGTTCTCGTCGAGGTTGTAGAAGTCGTTGAAGAAGGCGGTGTAGTAGGCGTAGCGGTCGGCCTTCACCGCGGCGACGACTCCCTCGAAGAACTCCTTCGGAGCCACGCCGTCCGGGTTGTCGTCGCTCTTGAGCAGGCAGGGCTCCAGCGAGGCCAGGAAGGCGACCTTGGCGACGCGGCCGGAGCCGTACGTGGACACGTAGCGGGCGACCTCGCCGGTGCCCATGGAGAAGCCGACGAGGACGGCGTCGTTCAGGTCGAGGGTCTCCATCACGGTGTTCAGGTCGGCGGCGAAGGTGTCGTAGTCGTAGCCGGTGGTCGGCTGCGAGGACTGCCCGAAGCCGCGGCGGTCGTACGTGATCACGCGGTATCCGGCGTCGAGCAGCGCGGCGCTCTGTCGCTCCCAGGAGTGGCCGTCGAGCGGGAAGCCGTGGATGAGGACGACCGGCTGCCCGGCGCCGTGGTCCTCGTAGTAGAGGTCGACGGGGGTGGTGTTCTCCTGGCCCACGGTGATGTACGGCATGGGGTGACTCCTCGATTCGAAGGGACGCTCCGCGCCTCGGTGCGGGTACGGAACGCCGCCACGCTACGGTCGCGGAAGCGCCGCCTGTTGTCGCACAACGCACTGCGTCTTGCTCATGAGCGCAGCGTTCTGCCCGCCCGGGAGCAGATCGAGTCGGACGGCGCAGCACGCCGGACGTGCCCGTCGGCTCCCGCGATTCCTGCCTGTGGTTCTGCCTGGAGACAGAAACGGCCTGCTGCTTGGCTGTTCGGTGCGGGCGGGAACCCGGGCCCCGCCGAAGCGGTCCGGTTGCGCTCCAGCGAGGTCGCTGCCCGTACGACGAGCCGTCCGGCCCTGACGGGCACCGGCCGCCGCCTTCCGGGGAGGCGCAGCGTCCTGTTCCCGCCCGTCGCAGCCCCGGAGTCACTTCCCTTGAGCGGAGAGCACTTTGAGCTTCGTGTTGACGACCGCCTCCGTGCCGGACCGGGACAAGGTCGCGTACTGGAACGATGCGGTGAGCAGGACGCTGGTGCCGATGACGGTCGCCCCCCGGGGCGACGGGCCGTTCGACGGCCGGATCGCCACCGACCGCCTCGGATATCTCCAGGTTTCCACCATGGAGGCCGACGCGGAGCGGGTCAGCCGCACGCCGGCGCTGATCGCCAGGTCGTCCGAGGCGCTGGTGGCGGTCGGTGTCCAGATATCCGGCACGGCCACCTTCGTCCAGGACGGTCGGCGGGCCGAGGTGGGTGAGGGTGACCTGGTGGTGTACGACACGACCCGGCCGTACTCCTTCGACTATCCGCAGCGGTTCGCCACGCACGTCTTCCAACTACCGCGCCGCACGCTGGGCGTGTCGGACAGCGACATCCGGCAGGTCACAGGCAACGCCATCGGCACCGGGGACGGCTTCGGCGCGATGCTGCTCCCGTTCCTGGCCACCCTGGCCTCCTCCTCGGCCGACGGCTACCCACCGGCCGTCGCCGACCGGTTGGCCGGCAATGTCGTCGACCTGTTCGCCACCCTGATTGCGGAGCGGGCCCACCCGGGCGGCACGGACGCGGACGCACGGAGTCATCTGATGCTGCGCGTCCGGGACCACATCAACCGGAACCTGGGCGACCCGGACCTGACACCGGAGCAGATCGCCCGGACGCACCGGATCTCCGTCCGGTACCTGCACCGGCTGTTCGAGGGCGAGGGGACCACCGTCGGCGGGCTCATCCGGCAACGGCGTCTGGAGGAGTGCGGCCGTGAACTGGCCCGCCGCGGCAGGACAGCCCCCACCGTGTCCGCCGTGTCCCAGAGGTGGGGCTTCGTCAACCCTGCCCACTTCAGCCGGGCGTTCCGCGCCGCCTACGGTGTGTCTCCCCGTGAGTGGCGCGACCTGCGCACCGCCCACGACGACGGCGGGTGGTCCCCGGCTGTCACCACGGCGCCCTCGACCGTCCCGAAGGCCGCCGCCGATGTCCACGGCACCGACCGGCAGGGGGCTGACCGCATGCCGTCCAGCGGGTAAGGTCCCCGCTCGGAGCCGCGCCGGCGCCCTGTGCCTGCGGCGGCGGTGCCTCGGCCCGACAGCCGCCGCACCGCCTTCCGCCGCTCGGCCAAGGGCCGGTGATCCGAACCACCCTTTCGCTTCAGGCCCTCTCGGCAGGAGACCGTGTGTGACCACCTTCGTCCCTTCGTCCGCTCGGCGCCCGGTCCTGGACCACCCCACCCGAGCATTCGTGGCTCGGCACACCTGCCCACCGTCGGCGCACGACCCGGACCTGGAACAGGCCCGTCTGAACCTTGCGCGTCTCCAGGAGAAGGACGCTCCCGACCCTCTCGACGAAGAAGCCACTTCCACGGACTGGCTCGCACTGCCGGGCGGGCCGACCGGTCACGTACGGGTGCAGGTGGTCAGGCCCGCCGACAGCGTCGGCGAGATCCCCGTCGTGCTGTTCCTGCACGGACTGGGCTGGGCGCTGGGCGATGCCGACACCCATGAACGTCTGGTGCGCGCGTTCGCCCTCGGCACGGACGCGGCCGTGGTCTTCGTCGAGTACGAGCGCGCCCCGGAGGCGCAGTATCCGGTCGCCGTCGAGCAGTGCTACGCGGTCGCGAAGTGGATTTGCGAGCGAGGCGGCGAAATCGGCCTGGACGGAAGCCGGATGGCCGCCGTGGGCGACTCGGCCGGCGGCAATCTGGTGGCAGCGCTGACCCTGCTCGCCAAGGAGCGCGGAGGGGTGCGGCTGCTGCAGCAGGTGCTGCTCTGCCCGGTCACCGACGCCGACTTCGACACCCCCTCGTACCAGGAGTTCGCCAAGGGATACTTCCTGGGCCGCGAGACCATGCGCTGGTTCTGGGACCAGTACCTGCCCGACGTACGGCAGCGCAGCCAGGCCACCGCGTCACCGCTGCGGGCCTCCCTGGAGCAGCTCACCGGGCTCCCTCCGGCGCTGGTGGTCACCAGCGAGGCCGACGTGGTACGCGACGAGGGTGAGGCCTACGCGGCGAAGCTCCGTGCGGCCGGCGTTGCGGTGGTCTCCATGCGCTACCACGGGACGATCCACGACTTCATGGTGCTCGATCCGCTGCGCGACACGGACGCCGCCCACGCCGCCCTTGTCCAGGCCCTCGACACCGTGCACGTCGCCCTGCACCGGCACCGTGGCTGAGCCCTCCGGGCTCATTCCGCGGGAAGCGTGTCCAGGAGCTTCTGTGCGGCCTCCAGCTCCTTGTCGTCGGCCGCTTCACCGAGGGCGAGGACCTGGCGTAGGAAGGAGCGGGCTTCCTCGGTTTCTCCCAGTTCGATCAGTGCCTCTCCCAGATGCAGTAGCTGTTCGGCCTCCCTGTGAAATATGCCGATGCGACTCGACTGGACCTGGGCACTGCGAAAGTGGCCGGCGGCCTCCCGCCACCGCCCCAGCGCGGTGCAGTCGAGACCGAGTGCCTGAGTCGCGTGGGCACGGAGGATGTCGGCGACGTGCCCGTTCACCGGACAGTCGGGCGCATCGAGGAAGGCGATGACGCGCTGGTGCTGGGTCAGGGCTTCCTCGGCACGGCCGAGCAGACGCAGGGAGCTTCCGTAGAAGCGCATGGCCTGAGGCCACACCTCGTAATAACCGGCGCCTTCCGACAGGTCGATGGCGGCAAGAGATCTGTCCGCAACCATCTGGGCATCGCCGAGCATCCGGTGCGCGCTCGCCGCATGCACCAGTGCCGAAGCCTGCTGGTGAACGTCCTGTGCGCGGCGGGCGTGTTCCAGCGCTCTTTCGGCCCGTTCGATGGCCTCGCGGTAGCGTTGCTCGCAGGAGTTCAGGGCCCAGGAGTGGCAGTTGAGGTGGAAGGCCTGCATGTACGGGTCGTCGAGCGCGGTGGCGGCCTCGGCGGCCAAGCGGAAGACTTCGGACCAGTGTCCCCAGTGGACCCACAGGTCGCAGAACCATTCCATGGCATAGGCGGTCTCCACGACCTGGGTGTGCTCACCCCTGTGGGCGGCGGCGCGCAGCGCGGCGAGCCATGAGGGGGCTTCGCTCTGGAGCCAGGCACGGGCCTCCTCGGCACTCTCCAGCGGGACCAGGCCATGCCAGGAGGCCGGCGGCGCCCCGTACTTGGGCTTGTACCAGCGGCCGGCGACAACGGCCGTCTCCAGCAGCCAGGTGCGCAGCCGGTCGTCGGCTGCTTCCCGCTCGCCGGGTTCCTCCTCGCGCGACAGCCGGTCGCGGGCGAACAGCCGGAGCAGGTCGTGCAGTTGATAGCGGCCGGTGAAGGTGGCCTGCAGCAGTCCGGCCTCGACCAGCTCCTCCATCACGTCCTCGGCCTCGAAGACGCCGGTCGCCGTCAGAGCGGCGCCGTAGGCAGCGGTCATGTCCGGCCCGGGAACCAGACTCAGCAGCCGCAGCATCCGTGCTGCGTGGGCGGTCAGTTGACGGTAGGACAGTTCGAATGCCGCCTCCACGCGCACGTCGCCGGCGGTGAGCGCGCCCAGTCGGCGTTCCTCGTCGGCCAGGCGCCGGGCCAGATGGTCGACGGTCCATCCGGAACGGACGGTCAGCCAGTTTCCCGCCACCCGCAAGGCCAACGGCAGACGCCCGCACAACTCCGCAACCCGCGCCACCGCCTCGGCTTCCGCGTCCGCCCGATCCTCGCCCAGGATCCGGCGCAGCAGATCGACCGCCTCTTCCTGCGCCATCTCCGACAGCGCCAGGCGGCCGACATCCTCCAGCCCGGTCAGCGGCCGCCGACTGGTGACCAGCACCAGACTTCCCCCGCCCGTGGGCAGCAGCGCACGGACCTGCCCCTCGTCGCGGGCGTTGTCCAGGACCACCAGGCACCGGCGGTCACCGAGCAGCGCCCGCAGCAGCCCCGCGCGACCCTGTGAATCCTCATGCGCCAGCCGGCGGTCCGACACGCCAAGGGCCTTCAGCAGCTTCAGCAGCGCCTCGCCCGTGTCCACGGGGCCGTCCACCCCGTGCAGGTCCACCACGAAACACCCGTCGGGGAACTCCTCCGCCAGGTCCGCTGCCGCCTGCAGCGCCAGCGTCGTCTTCCCGCACCCCGGAGGACCCGAGACGACCCACACCGAGAACTCCTCGCCGGCACGTGCCGCTTGCGCCGCCTCCCGCAGGAGCGCCAGCTGCGGTGCGCGCCCCGTGAAGTCCCCCACCGATCGTGGCGGCACGGCCGTCCCCGCCACCGCCACCGCGCGCGTGGGACGCGCCGCCCGCGCCACGGCCAGCAGCGCCTCCCGATTCGCGTCCGCGAGCCCCAGCCCCTCCGCCAGCGCCACCACCGTGCGCCGCTGCGGAACCCGACTGCGCCCCCGCTCCATGTCGCCGATGGCCCGGACACTCACGCCCGACGCCTCGGCCAACTCCTCCATCGTCAAACGGCCTCGCTGCCGCAGATCACGCAGAACGACTCCGAACGACTTCTCCCCGTACACAACCCCTCTTTCCTCCCCCGAGGAAGAATACGGTGTGCATGTCAGGGCAAAGCCGCAGGGTAGCGACACAAACCACCGTGCCGAGCCCACCCCGAAAG
>NZ_JBSGZJ010000084.1:0-19947 GCF_053610925.1 Streptomyces sp. NPDC054847
TTCCTCATCCGGTCCTGATCCTCATGAAGGTCACGGAATGGGCCGGGAAGGTGTACGAGAAGGTGCTGCCGACGCCGTCGAAGGTCGAGGACCGCGGCCGGACCGGCGTTTCGTCGGCGGTGTTCTGCGCGGCCGGGTCGGCCGCCAGGGTGGTGACCCGGGCGGTCGGCGCCACGTGGGTCCCCGCACCGAGGTCGATCGCCGTCCGGGCCGGTGATGCCTGGGCGTTGACGACCTTGACGATGAGCTCGCCGGTGGACGCGTCACGGGTGACGACCTGACGGAAGGGCTCGGCGACCTTGTCGTCGGTGAACCCGCCCCACTTCCGGCCGTCGACATAGAGCGTCACCTGCCGTCCGCGCACCTCGACATGGAGGTCGTAGGTCCGGCCGGTCTCGACGGTCGTGGCGTTCTCCGTCATGGTCTGCTTGGCCCCGCCGACGGTCTTCTCCACAGCGGAGCGGGTGTTGTTCCAGCCGCCCAGGTTCCACCAGTAGTGGTTGCCGGTGTCCTTGACGCCGAAGGCGACCAGGAAGCCCTCCCTGCCGGACTTCTTGGTGGCCTTCACCCTGAGGTCGTAGTTCTGCCAGGCCGTATCACCGGCGGTGACGAGGGTGTTCTCCGCCGTCTCGTCGCTCTGGACGTACGCGCCGTCCTGGACGGCCCAGGACCCGGTGCCGGCGGCCTTCGTCCACCGGTCGTCGCCGCCCGAGAAGTCGTCGGACAGCAGGGTCGTGCCGTCGGAGGCGGTGACCCGGACGTCGTCGTAGGCGGCGCTGGTCGCCCATGTCGACAGGCCGACGGCGCCGGTGATGGGCCCGGAGGTGGTCGGCGTGGCGGAAGCGGTGGAGGGGACGACCTCGTCCCCCACATTGGTCATGAAGAGCTTCTGCGTCTCGTAGTTGGCCGATCCCCAGGACCTCGCGTTGTCGAACCAGATCATGTCCGGCTGCCACTGCACGTAGTCCTTGTTCGCCAGCAGCGGCGCGTACGAGGCGAGTTTCACGATGTCGGCGTTGCGTTCCAGGCCGGTCATGAAGGCCGCTTCCGCGAGGGCGTTGCCGAACGTGTTGCCCTGCGAGGCGTACTCGCCGAGGAAGACCTCGGGGCCGCTCCGGTCGTAGCCGTCGTAGCGCTCGTTGTTCTCGAGGAACCACTGGGGGCTGTTGTAGTAGTGCTCGTCGACCATGTCCACACCGGACTCGCGGCTGAGCCGCCAGGCTTCGTCGAAGGTCGTCCCCGCGTCGTCGGGGCCGGAGTTGGCGATCACCGTGATCTCGGGGTGGGCGGCCTCGATCGCCTCGCGGAACTGCTGGAAGCGGGCGAAGAACTCCTTGGGCAGGTTCTCCTCGTTGCCCACGCCGATATGGGTGAGGCGGAACGGCTCCGGGTGCCCCATGTCCGCGCGCCTGCCGCCCCACTCCGAGCTCACCGGCCCGTTGGCGAACTCGATGAGGTCCAGGGTGTCCTGGATGTGCCGGCGCAGCAGGGCGGGGTCATCGGTGGCCCGGTTCTGACCGCACCCGGCGACCAGGGCGGGGACCACGGGCAGCGGCATCGCGCCGATGTCCTCGGCGAACTGGAAGTACTCGTAATAGCCGAGGCCGTAGCTTTGGTTGTAGCCCCAGAAGTTGGCGTTGGTGGCCCGCTCCTCGACCGGGCCGACGGTGTCCTTCCACTGGTACGAGCGGCGGCGTTCCCAGCCGGACGCCTCGTCGTACCCCTCATGGCTGCCGGTGTTGACCAGACAGCCGCCGGGGAAACGGAGGAAGCCCGGGCGGAGGGCCTCGATCTTCTCGGCGAGGTCCTTGCGCAGACCGTTCTCGCGGCCCTTGTAGGTGTCCCGGGGAAAGAGGGAGACCATGTCGAGCGCGGCCGGCCGCGCGGCGGCGACGGTGAGGCGGCCGGTGGTGGTGGTGCGGCGTGCGGTGAACGTCGCCGTGTACTCGGCCCAGCCTCCGCGGGCGACGACCCGGCGGCCTTCGGCGAGTTCGCCCCCGGCGTCGCGCAGGGTGACGGTCAGTGGCGCCGCCCTGCCCGCACGGGCCCAGACGGAGAAGTCGTACCGCTTCCCCTTCTCCACCGCGATGCCGGTGTTGTAGCCGGCGTTCGTGACCGAGGCGCCGGCGTCCATCGAAAGGTAGGTGCGGTTGCGGTCGTTCAGGCGCCCGTCGTCCTCTGCGGCTCTCGCGCCGCCGGAGACGGCCCACGAGGTCAGTGGCGTGTAGGCGGCGTTGTCCGCGGGCCGGTACTCGAAGGAGCGGTTCTGCACGAGTTCGGCGTAGAGCCCGCCGTCGGCGGCGCGGTTGATGTCCTCGTAGAAGACTCCGTACATCGTGTCGTCGATCTTCGCGCCCGTACCGGCGGTGTCGACGGAGATCGTGTAGTCGGCGGGTTCGGCCGCCGCGCCGGGTCCTGCGCCGAGCGTCCCGGCGAGCAGGGCTCCGAGGGTGAGCCCGAGCCGCCATCGTCTGCGTGCCATACGCACATCCTCAAAATCGTTCGATATATCGGACAGCGATCAGAACTTCGAACGGCACCCTAGGAACCGCAACGATGGCCGTCAACGCTTTGCGCACAACCCGGCACGGTTGGTCGACCATTGTTCGTAATGCCGAACAAAATGAGGCCCCAGCGACGACCCGTCGAACCGGGGCACGCTCCCGGCCCTACAGGTGGAACGGGGCTTGTCGCGCGCGCGGCGGCGATCATAGGGTGGCCCGGTCTGCAAGCGCTTTCTACGCATTCTCGCGCGAGGAGTTCCTCTTCATGACACGTCCCCGCGGCCGTCTGCGTGCCGCCGTCGTCGGCACCGGAGCCATCGCCCACGGCAGCCATCTCCCCGCTCTGGCCGACCATGCCGATGAGGTGGAACTGGTCGCCGCCGTCGACGTGAACACGGCTCAGCTCGACGCCTTCCGCGCCGCCGCCGGGGACGGGGTCGACGGCTTCACCCGTCTCGACGAGATGCTCACCACCGCCCGCCCGGACCTGGTGCTGCTCGGCTCTCCGCCCGCCTTCCACCGCGACCAGACCGTCGAGGCCCTGCGGGCGGGCGCTTGGGTGCTGTGCGAGAAGCCGATGTGCCTGTCGCTCGCCGAGTACGACGCCATCGCGGCGGCCGAGGGCCCCGACGGCTCCCCCGGGCCCTACGCGTCCGTGATCTTCCAGCACCGCTACGGCTCCGGCGCCGCGCACGCCCGCGAACTGCTCGCCACCGGACGGCTGGGCACGCCGCTCGTCGCGCACTGCCAGACGACCTGGTACCGCGACGGCGCCTACTACGCCGTCCCCTGGCGGGGCCGCTGGTCCACGGAGGGTGGCGGCCCCGCCATGGGACACGGCATCCACCAGATGGACCTGCTGCTGCATCTGCTCGGCGACTGGACCGAGATACGGGCGATGGCGGGCCGGCTCGTGCACACCGTCGAGAGCGAGGATGTCTCGACGGCGCTCGTCCGCTTCGCGAACGGCACGATGGCCACCGTCGTCAACAGCGTCGTGTCACCGCAGGAGGTCAGCCGGATCCGCATCGACTGCTCCGACGCCACTGTCGAACTCACCCATCTGTACGGCCACTCCAACGACGACTGGGTCTACACGCCCGCGCCGCACGCGGCCGCCGACGAGCGCCGCGTCGAGGCATGGCGGACGCCCGCCGCCGATCGGCCCAGCTCGCACTCCGCGCAGCTGGACGGCGTCCTCGCTGCGATGCGTGCCGGGACCCGCCCTCCGGGCAGCGGCCCCGACGCGCGGCGGACGCTGGAGTTC
Organism: Streptomyces sp. NPDC054847; assembly: GCF_053610925.1. Lineage (NCBI taxonomy): Bacteria > Bacillati > Actinomycetota > Actinomycetes > Kitasatosporales > Streptomycetaceae > Streptomyces > Streptomyces sp. NPDC054847. The sequence continues at coordinate 3,772 of NZ_JBSGZJ010000084.1, forward strand.
GTCGCCGCGCTCTACAAGGCTGCCTTCACCGGCATGCCCGTCCGGGCCGGTGAGATCACGGCCGACGATCCGTACTACACCGCCATGCACGGCGGGCACCCCGCCTGGGCCCCCGCGGACACGGCCGGGGGACAGCGATGAGCGCACCGGTCACCGTGACCCACACGCACGGCGAGAAGGTGGTCGTCTCGCACGGCGGTGTGGAGCTGATGACGTAGTCCCGACCCGGAGCCCTTCGAGTCCCGCAAGCCGTACGTGCACCCGCTGCGGACGCTCTCGGGCCGGCTGATGACCGGGTACCGGCCGAACGACCACCGCTGGCACAAGGGTCTGCAGATGACCGCGAGCCATCTGTCGGGGCAGAACTTCTGGGGCGGCAACTCCTACGTCCACAGCCAGGGTTATCTGGCGCTGCCGGACCGCATCGGGTGGATGCGGCACGACGGCTTCGACGCGCTCCGCGTGGCCGAGGACCGGCTGACGATGCGGGAGCGGCTCACCTGGATCGAGAACGGCGGAGCGGAATGGGCGCGGGAGCGGCGGACGCTCACCGTGCACTCCGTCGAACCGGCGGACGGTTCCTGGGCGCTCGACTGGTCCATCCACCTCACCAACACCCGCTCGGAACCTCTGCGGTTCGGCTCACCGACGACCGCCGGGCGGCAGGCCGCCGGTTACACCGGGCTGCACTGGCGCGGGCCCCGCGACCTCGCCGGCGGGGACGTGGTGGGCCCTGACGGGCACGGCGGCGCGGGAGAGGCGGGGGCCGCGGACATGATGGGCCGTGCGGCGCCCTGGCTCGCGTTCACCGGCGAGCACGACGGCGTCGACGCGCACAGCACCCTGGTCTTCGCCCACGCCCCCGAGAACGCGGCCGCCGGCCCGTCCCACTGGTTCGTACGGTCGGAGCCGACCCCGTCGGTCGCCTTCTCCTGGGCCTTCTTCGAGGAGTTCGCGCTCCCGCCGGGGGCCGCCTTCTCGTACCGCTACCGGATCGTGGTGGCCGACGGCGCCCTGGACCGCAGGCGGATCGAGTCCCACCTGCGGTCCTGGTGACGGGGCGGCGTCTCACGGCATCCGGTCGCCGACCAGCGCCAGGTTCTCGATGGCCGCGAGCCCGTACAGCGCGGTGTCGTTGGTGTAGACCCAGTTGGCCTCGCTGCCCGGCACCAGCGTGACGGGCCCGCCCACCTCTTCCGTGGCCCACGGCGCCGATTCCCGGTAGCCGTCGCTGTTGTAGAACTTCTCCCACGCTCGGCGCGCAAGCTTCTCGTCACCGGTCTGCACCGCCGCGTACGCGTCCAGCCTGGAGTGGCCCTGGAAGAGGATCAGCGAGCCGAAGTGAGAGCCGTAGCGCGCCGCCTGTTCGGCCTTGGTGGCGTTGAAGTAGTGGCAGTAGTCGAGATACGCCTCGCGGAATGCCGGCATGTCGACCAGATCGATCAGCTCCGCGCAGAGTTCGTTCAGACCGAAGACGGCGGACAGGTGCGAGACGCCGACCTTGGCCTCCTTCTCGACGGCGAAGCGGCCGGTGTCGAGGTCGTACAGGCCGCTGCCCTGGACGAATCCGTTGGGCTGGGCGGCGATCGTCTCCATCGTGGACAGGATCCTGGCCTTCGCCTTCGCCGCCTTGGGTCCGCCTCGCTCCCACTCGGTGAGCCAGGCGGAGACCAGGCCGCTCCAGTCGGTGCCGAAGCCGATGGACAGGGCGTGGCGGTCGGGCGTGTACGGCTCGGTGCGGATCTTCCGGATCGGGTCGAGCACCAGGAAGGTCTCGTCGGAGTCCACGTTGGCGTGCATGAGGTCGCCGGTGCGTTCGTCGGCGGTGAGGAAGTAGTAGAAGCGCCGGTAGGTGGTGTTGGCGATGCGCTGCTGCTTGGCGCTGTCGGCGTAGTGCTGGACGCCGTGCCGGGTGCCGAGGCCGGCCCACTTGCCGAGGTGGTAGACGTCGACCTCACCGGTGTGACGGGTCATGGCCTCGGCGAAGCGGAAGATGTCGGCGCGGCCGGAGCGGAGGTAGGCGTACCAGAGCCACAGGTCGGGAGAGAGTTCGGAGTTGTCCCACGCGTAGCCGCCGACGTCGTACCGCCACTGGTGCCGGGCCGGGTCGTAGCTGTGCATGATGTCCCCGTAGTCCCAGAAGCCGTACCAGCGCCGCATGTCCACCTGGTCGCGGTAGTACGTGAACAGGAAGTCGAGGTGGTCCTCGATCCTGGCCTTGGCGGGGGTGGAGCGGTCGGGCTCGGAGAAGAGGCCGCCGAAGACCTTGGCCGCGACCATGTGGGCGGGCGGGGCGGCGAGCTGGGGCGGGGTGCGGACGGCGGACGTCTCCTTGGCCAGGGTGCCCGCCTCCGGCGTCGAGTCGTGGGCCCAGAAGAGGAGTTCGCTGGTGCGGGCGATGCCGTACGGCGTGCCGAAACCGGGCTCGTAGTCCTCGTACGTGATGTTCAGGCCCTCGAGCTGCTCGGCGTAGGTGTCCTGGCCGAGGCCGTCGTGGTAGAAGCGCAGGTCCATGGGCTGCGCCTCGGGCGACCAGAGCCAGAGGGTGACCTCGGCGCTGTCGGTGTGCGCGTCGCGGATGTCGAGACCGGCGGGGTGCTTCTCCCAGAAGTCGCGGAGCCCGAAGGACAGCCCGCCGCTCACGCCGCCGACATAGCCGAACCCGGACGCCCGGCGTCCGCCGCCGGCCGCGATCCACCCGTGCCCCTTCTTGGTGCGCTTGCGCAGCGTGAACCCGTCGGCGGAGAGCTGGCTGAGGGTGTAGTCGCCCCACTCGGGGATCAGGTGCAGACGGCTGGTGACCCGCTGGTCCCAGGTGGCCGGATCGGGAAGCCTGCGTCCCTCGAACTGCGCCGCCTGGACGGCCGCTCCCGGGTCGCGGCGCAGTCCGGTGATCCCCTTGACGGCCTCCCGGAGCAGTCCGGTGCCGTCGCCCCCGATCCGGATGTGCCGGTCGTACGAGGGGTCCCGCATCGGCACGGTGAAGCGGACGCCGAGGCCGCGGATGAAGTCGCCGTCGGCCCGGCCGGGCTCCTGGGTGCCGTCGTAGGTGATGGTGTGCACCATGCGGAACGACTCGGCGCCGGCATAGAAGTAGAGACGGACGGAGAACGGCAGCCAGCTCCGGTTGCCCCGGCGGTGTTTGCCGTCGATGCGGACGACCGCCCGTACGGGGCCGTCCTGTTCGACCTCGGTCTCGTGGATGGCGCTCTCGAAGCGTTCGTACGACTCCCGCCCCTGGTCGCCGTCCTCGATCTCACCCTGGCGGAGCAGCACGAGGCGCCCGTTCCTGGCGATCTCGGTGGTGCCGCGGGTCACGGACCTGACGAGGGACGATCCGCTGGTGCCGAGGCGGGCGGTGATGACGCCCGTGTCGACGTCGACCGTGCCCGCCTTGGTGGTGACCGTGATCCGCCGGGCGGGTGCGGCGGGCTCCCCCGCGGTGAGCGTGAAGCTCTCCGCCGTCGTCTCCGGTCCGATGGCGTGGGCGGTCCACTTCAAGGAGCCGTCGGGCCACTGGGCGAGCGGCCACGACTGGACCGGCACCTGCTTGCCGTCGGCGGTGGCCAGCGAGAACGTCTGGCCTTCGGAGTAGGCGCCCTTCGGCCACGGCACGCCGAGGGTGGTGCCGGGGGCGGCCCCGAGCCCGTCGTCCTCCAGCCACTTCAGCGTCACCGGTTCGGGACCGGCGGCCGCCGGGCGGGGCGCCGCCTGGGCGGTCGCGCTGCCGAGTGCCCGGCTGAACTGGGCGGCCGCGCCTGCGGCTGCCGCCGCCGAGAGCAGGGACCTGCGGGAGATCGGAGACATGACGATTCCTTCTGTGAGACCTGGGCGGTAAGGACGGGAACCTGGAGCAGGGCAGAGCAGAAGTGCGTGGTGGCGCGGGGCACGGAAGCCGACGCGCGCATGCGCGGAAGCGCACGGGCGCGACGGTCCGGGCGTACGGGTTGGCTGTGGGGCGGGCGTGCGGGTTCGCTGTGGGCGGGCGGGCGGCCTTGCGGGCGGTGCAGGGTGAGGACTTGCGGGCTTGCGGCGGTGCAGGCATGCGGACTTGCGCAGGTACGGACGTGCGGACGTGCGCCTTACGCAGGTGCAGGCGCCGGCCCGTCAGCGGGCGGCGTACCGTGCTTCGACGGCCACCGCCGCGGCCGCGACCGCGCCGGTCACCGGGACCGCCAGCGGGACCACGACCCACGCGGTCCCCGCCACGACCGCGAACCCGCCCACGAGCAGCAGCGATCCGGCCGGGTCGCGCAGGGTGCGCCGGGCGGCCTCGCGCAGCAGCGTGGGCCAGGACGCGCCGGGCTCCCATGCCGCTGCCGCCCGGAGCACCGCGACCCCGGCCCCGAGGGCGGCGAGGACCGCGATCGTCCCCACGAACGGTCCGCCCGGCAGCCCGGCGCGTACGGCGGCGAGGTTGAGCCAGAGGAGCCAGAGGACCACCGCGCCGGACAGACCGACGAGCCAGCCGCCGCGCACCGCGGCACGGAAGTCACCGGCGAAGTGCCGCCCGCCCGTCGCCTCGTGCCGCAGATGGCGCCGCAGATGGCGGACGCCGGCGGCGAAGGCCGCCGGGGCCGTCACCAGCGGCAGGGCGGCGAGGATCATCCACACGCCGGTGAGCAGGCATTCGGCGAAGACGCCGAAGCCGGTGGAGAGCCGGGACTCCTGCCGCGTCAGGGAGCGTGCTGCCACGGCCGGTCAGCCCTTCAGGCCCGAGGTCGCCATGCCGTCGATCAGGTAGCGCTGGAAGGCGAGGAAGAACGCCAGCACGGGCAGCAGCGCGACGAGCGACATGGCGATCATGCCGCCGTAGTCGGCGACGGCGTCCTGGTCGATGAACATCTTCAGCCCGAGCGAGACCGTGTACTTCTCCGGCTCGTTCAGATAGATCAGCGGGCCCATGAAGTCGTTCCACGCGTTGATGAAGGTGAAGATGGCGCTGGTGATCAGGGCGGGCCGGCACAGCGGCAGCACGATCGACCAGTAGATGCGCAGATGCCCGCAGCCGTCCAGCCGGGCGGCCTCGTCCAGCTCCCTCGGCAGGTTCCGCATGAACTGGAGCATGAGGAACACGAAGAAGGCGTCGGTGGCGAGGTACTTGCCGAGCAGCAGCGGCACATAGGTGTTGATCAGTTCCAGCTTCTGGAACAGCACGTACTGCGGGATCAGGATCACGTGGTACGGCAGCAGCAGCGTGCCGATCATCAGCGCGAACATCAGGTTCCGCCCGGGGAACCTGATCTTGGCGAAGGCGTAGGCGGCCAGCGAGCACGACAGCAGTACGCCGGCCACCGAACCGAGCGCCAGGAACGTGGAGTTGACGAAGAAGGTGGTGACGGGGATGTCGGCGATACCGTCGGTCAGCCGCCGGTAGTTCTCGACGATGGGCTCGGTCGGGAACAGGTCCAGGCTGCCGATGATGTCGTCGCTGGGCTTCAGCGAGCCGCCGACGACCCAGACCACCGGGTAGAGGACCACGGCGAGCAGCGCCAGGGCCCCGAGGTGCCAGAGCAGCGAGCCGCTGCCGCGGCGCGCGCGGGTGGTGAGTGTGCCGCTCATCGGGCCGCCTCCTCGTAGTGCACCCAGCGGCGCTGGGACCAGAACAGCACCGCGGTGACCAGGCCGACGGCGATCAGCAGCATCCAGGCCATGGCGGACGCGAAGCCCATCCGGCTGTTCTCGAAGCCTTGTTGGTACAGGTAGCAGGTGTAGACGAGCGTGGCGTCCGCGGGTCCGCAGCTGCCGTTGCTCATGATGTAGGCCGATCCGAAGATCTGGAACGAGTGGATGGTCTCCAGCAGGACGTTGAAGAACATCACCGGCGAGATCATCGGCAGGGTGATGTGCCAGAAGCGCCGCCACGGTCCCGCGCCGTCGACCTGGGCCGCCTCGTACAGCTCCTTGGGCACCTGCTTGAGCCCGGCCAGGAAGATGACCATCGGCGCGCCGAACTGCCAGACGGTGAGCGCCACCAGGCAGTAGAGGACCCAGGCAGGGTCACCGATCCAGCCGCCGACGTCCATTCCGAGGAACGTCTGGGCCCGGTCCACCACCGCGTTGTCGGAGAACAGGGCGCGCCACACGATGGCGACGGACACACTGGCGCCGACGAGCGAGGGGGCGTAGAAGGCTGCCCGGTAGAAGGCCTGTCCGCGCCGGCTCTGCGCCAGCAGCAGCGCGACGCCGAGGGCGAGGAGAAGCTTCAGCGGGGTCCCGATGAGGACGTACTTGGCGGTGACCTCGACGGATGTGCGCCAGCGCGGGTCGGCGAACATCTCGGAGAAGTTGCCGAGGCCGATCCACTTCGGGGAGTCGAAGAGGTTGTAGTCGGTGAACGCGAAGTAGAGGGAGGCGACCATCGGTCCCGCGGTGAGCAGCAGGAAGCCGGCGATCCAGGGCGACATGAACAGGTAGCCGATCAGGCCGTCCTTGCGTCCGCGGCGGCGGACGGGCGAGGGCGTCGTACCGGCGGCAGGGGCCTTGTCCGCCACCTGCCGCACGGATTCCTCGAGCTGGGTCATGGGCGGCGTTCCCATCAGGAGCCGAGCGCCGTCTTCGCCTCGGTGAAGAACTGCTTCGCGGAGTCCTCGACGGGGGCCTTGCCGAGCGCCATGTCGGCGGCGATCCGCAGGAACGCGGCCTCGACGACGTCCGCGCCGGCGGGGTGGGGGGTGATGGTCTCGAGCGTGCCGGCGGCTGCTATCTGCTGCTCGTACGCGGCGATCTTCTTGCTGACCGGGTCGGTGGGTTCGAACGCCTCGTACTGCTCGTTGGTGGAGAGCACTCCGCGGTCGTATCCCATGATCCTGCCGACCTCCGGGTCGTGGACCATGAAGTCGATGAAGGTCGCCACCTCGGCGGGGTGCTTGGTGCGGGCGCTGCCGCTGAGCATCAGCGAACCGAGGTACTGGCCGGTCTTCTTGCCGTCGCCGGTGGGGATCGGGGCGATGGCGTACGAGCTCTTGCCCTCGGCGGAGTAGCGCGCCGTGAAGTTGTCCCAGGTGAACTCGCCGCCGGCGAGCCCGGCCGCGAGGGCGGACTTGGGCTTGATCTGCTCGACCTTCTTCTGGTCCGCGTACAGCCCCGTCCTGACGCGCTTCATCGACTCGGTCCAGTACGGGACGAGGTCGCTCTCGGTGAATCCGAGGCCCTTCTCGGTGAAGAAGGCCTTGCCGTTCTGGCGGAGGATCAGGTCGTAGAGGTACATGACGCCGAAGGGGCCCGAGTCGCCGGCGACGCCGGCCTTGTCGTGGATCTTGATGAGCGCGTCGTCCCAGTCGTTCCACGTCCAGCCGGGTGCCGGGGTGACGCCCGCCTTCTCGAAGACCCGCTCGTCGATGATCAGGCCCATGGAGTTGGAGCCGACCGGTACGCCGAGCAGCCTGCCGTCCACCTCGCCGAACTTCTCGAGGCCGGCCCGGAAGTCGCGGAGGTCCAGGTTGCCCTTCTTCGCCTGTGCGTGGAGGTCGAGCAGGACCCGCTTGGCGTCGTACTTCCGCAGGAAGCCGATGGCGTTCTGGAAGACGTCCGGCGGATTGCCTCCCGCCGCCTGGGTGTTGAACTTCTTCCAGAAGTCGCCGTACTGCTGGAAGTCCGTCTTGACCTTGATCTTCGGGTGCTTCTTCTCGAAGAGGGCGACGGTCTGGTTTATCTTCTTCGCCCGGTCGTCCGCGCCCCACCAGGCATAGCGGATGGTGACGGGCCCGCCGGACGAGCCGCTGCCGGCGCCGCAGCCGGCGGCGGTCAGCCCGGCACCGGCCAGGGTCGCGCCGGCCGCCTTGAGGAAGCTCCGCCTCTCCACATGCCTGGACATACGCATGATGCACCCTCTCGCCAATGAATAACCGATGGTGAATGAATCGTTTCAGGAAAGCGCTTGCCACGAAATGTAGGGGTGGCGGCGAACCGCGTCAACGGTTTGGACGGCCGCGAATCGCCCCACGATTTGTTCGAGATGACGAACGACATGCGACAGCCCGGACGGCAGACCGTAATCGAGCCGATCGCGGTACACCAGCCCAGGCCGCCCTTCGTTCGACTAGTCGAACGAAGCACAAAACTTCGGACAGTTGGCCGGAGCCTCTTGCAGAACCCGTGCCCGACGACGGAGGGTGAGATCCCCCGTCACCCTTCCCCGGCCGCCGCCTTCGCGCCCGTCCGGGACCGAGTGCTGCCCCAGGAGAGCGATGTCCCCCCTCGTACGTCGACGATGTCCGGCCCGGCAGCGGGCCGCTCCCGCCACGCGCCCGGTACGCCACCTCTGACGCGGCATCCCTCTCGCTGAACGGAAGTTGGCGCTTCCGGCTGTCCGCGACCGCCGACGCCGAGGACGACTCCTTCGCCGTGCCCGGCCATGACACCTCGGGCTGGGACGAGGTGCGCGTGCCCGGCCACTGGGTGCTCCAGGGCCACGGCGCGCCCGTCTACACCAACCACCTCTACCCCTTCCCCGTCGACCCGCCGCGCGTGCCGACCGAGAACCCGACCGGAGACCACCTGCGCTTCTTCGAGCTGCCGGAGGACTGGGGCACCGGCGGCGACGCCCTGCTCCGCTTCGACGGCGTGGAGTCCTGCGCCCGCGTCTGGCTGAACGGCCACGAGCTGGGCGAGTTCAAGGGCAGCCGGCTGCCGCACGAGTTCGCGGTCGGGCATCTGCTGCGCCCCGAAGGGAACGTGCTCGCGGTCCGTGTCCACCAGTGGTCGTCCGGGTCGTACCTCGAGGACCAGGACCAGTGGTGGCTGCCCGGCATCTTCCGGGACGTGACCCTCCTGCACCGGCCGGCCGGCTGCGCGGGGGACTTCTTCGTGCACGCCTCCTACGACCACGACCGCGCCGAGGGCACCCTGCGGGTCGACTCCGACACGGCCGGCCGGGTCACCGTGCCGGAGCTGGGCATCGACGTCGCGACCGGCGAGCCGGTCACCGTGCCGGTGCGGCCCTGGACGGCGGAGACGCCCCGCCTCTACGACGGGACACTGGCTCTCGCGGGCGAACGGGTACCGCTGCGCATCGGCTTCCGCACGGTCGCCGTCGAGGACGGTGTCATCAAGGTCAACGGCGAGCGGATCCTGTTCCGCGGGGTCAACCGGCACGAGTTCCACCCCGACACCGGGCGCGCCCTCGACGCCGCGACCATGCGCCGGGACGCCGAGCTGATGAAGCTGCACAACATCAACGCCGTCCGCACCTCGCACTATCCCCCGCATCCCGGCTTCCTGGACCTCTGCGACGAGTTGGGTCTGTGGGTGATCGACGAGTGCGATCTGGAGACTCACGGCTTCGTCGAGCAGGACTGGCACGACAACCCCGTCGACGACGACCGCTGGACACCGGCCCTCCTCGACCGTGCCGCGCGGATGGTCGAGCGGGACAAGAACCACCCGTCCGTGATCATCTGGTCGCTCGGCAACGAGGCGGGCACCGGACGCGGTCTCACCGCGATGGCCGAGTGGATCCGCGCCCGCGACCCCGAGCGGCTCATCCACTACGAGGGCGACCCCGGCTGCCGCGACACGGACATGTACTCGCGGATGTACCCGCCCCACGACGAGGTGGACAGGATCGGCCGCGGTCTCGACGGCGGCCCGGCCGGGCGCCGCGAACTCCCGTTCATCCTCTGCGAGTACGGGCACGCCATGGGCAACGGTCCGGGCGGCCTCGCCGACTACCAGCGGCTCTTCGAGGCTCACCCGCGCAACCAGGGCGGCTTCATCTGGGAGTGGATCGACCACGGCCTGACCGACGCACGGTACGGCTTCGCCTACGGCGGCGACTTCGGCGAGGAGCTCCACGACGGGAACTTCGTCTGCGACGGCCTGCTGTTCCCGGACCGCACCCCCTCCCCCGGCCTGATCGAGTACAAGAAGGTCATCGAGCCGGTCCGGATCGAGCCCGGCCCGGCAGCCGGCGACGGCACGGCCACCGTCCGCGTCACCAACCTCCACGACTTCTCCGACCTCTCCCACCTCGCCTTCGAATGGTCCTTCCAGAGCGACGGAGAGACGGTGGCGCACGGCCCCCTGACCGTCCCGCCGACGGCGCCCGGCACATGGGCAGAGGTCCGGCTGCCCGAACCGCCGGTGACAGGGCCGGAGGCGGAGAGCCTTTGGACGGTACGGGCGCTGCTGGCCGCGGACACCCCGTGGGGCCGCAGGGGCCACGAGGTCGCCTGGGGGCAGCTGGAGGCCGGCCGGCCGGTCCTCGCGGAGGTCCCGTGCGGTGACCGCCCGGGGCGCGGCCGGAGCGTCGTCACCCTCGGTCCTGCCTCCTTCGACGCCCGCACCGGCGAGCTGCGGACCATCGGCCGGGTCGCCGTGGCCGGCGCGAGGCTGAACGTGTGGCGCGCGCCGACGGACAACGACAACGGCGCGCCCTGGCAGCCGGACCCGCGCAGCGGACCGCTGTGGCGCGCCCTCGGCCTGCACCGCATGCGGCACCGCCTGGACGCGGTCGAGGTGACGGACGACGCGCTGACGGTGCGCACCCGGGTCGCGCCGGCCGGCCGCGACGTGGGCCTGCTCACGAACTACCGGTGGACGTCCGACGGTGTCCGGCTGCGCCTGACGGTGTCCGTGGTCCCGCAGGGGCACTGGCAGCTCCCGCTGCCCCGTCTCGGGATCCGTCTCGGACTTCCGGCGTCGTACGCGGACGTCCGCTGGTACGGCGGCGGGCCGGGCGAGGCGTACCCGGACAGCAGGGCAGCCGCCCGGCTCGGCCTCTGGGAGAGCTATGTCGACGCGATGCAGACCCCGTATGTCCGTCCGCAGGAGAACGGCGCGCGGGCCGATGTGCGCTGGGCCGAACTCGCCTCCCCGGAAGCGGGGCTGCGGATCGACGGCGACCCGGCGTTCTGGCTGACCGCCCGCCGCTGGACGACCGAGCAACTCGACGCGGCCGAGCACCTGACGGACCTCGTTCCCTCGGGTGAGACGGTGTGGGTGGAGCTCGACCACCGGCAGCACGGCCTCGGCAGCCAGTCGTGCGGCCCCGGCGTGCTGCCCGAGTACCGACTGCACGCTCAGCCGGCCGAGTTCTCGTTCGTGTTCACACCGCTCGACGGTCCCTGATCTGCGTGGCCGTACGGGCCCCGGCCGGAGCCGGGGCGCGTACGGCGTCGGTCCCGCACAGCACGGTGTCAGCGGTGGGCCAGCCAGTTCGCGGCGGGCAGCAGCCTGTTGTCGTAGTCGAAGAGGGCCTGGTTCTCCCAGCCGTTGCCGGAGGCCGGATCGGCCGGGTCCCAGCCGTTGCCCGAGACGGCGGTCCAGGCGGGCTCCCAGTACACGACGCCCAGGCCGCGGCCGTTCGGCACGGCCTCGACCACGTTCATCACGTCGCGTATCCAGGCAGCCTGGCCGGCCGGGCTCGCCGGGTACCCGGGCACCAGTTCGCCCGGCAGGTCGATGATGTTCTCGTGGCTGTCCTTGCTGTCGAGCCGGAAGGGGTAGGCGGTCTCGACGACCATGACGGGCTTGGCGTACCGGGCGGAGACGTCGTCCAGGTTGGTCTGGAGATCGGAGAGCGCTCCATGCCAGTAGCCGTAGAAGGACACGGCGATGACGTCGAAGTTCACGCCCCGGGCGGTGGCGTTGTCGAACCACCAGCGGTACAGGCCGTTGTCGCCGCCGTGCGCGAGGTGCAGGGCGATCCGGGTGGAGGAGGAGACGGCCTTCGCAGCGTCGATGCCGGAGGTGAGCAGCCCGGCGGTCCGGTCCCAGTTCTCCGTGGAGCCTTCCGGCCAGAGTATGCCGGTGTTGATCTCGTTGCCGATCTGCACCATGTCGGCGGTGGTGCCCTGCGCCTTGAGGTCGTTCAGGACGTCGTAGGTGTGGTCGTGGACGTCCTTCTTGAGCTGGTCGTAGGAGTGCGAGGACCAGGCGGCGGGCTTCGTCTGGGCGCCCGGGTCGGCCCAGATGTCGGAGTAGTGGAAGTCGACCAGCAGTTTCATGCCCTGGGCCTTGATCCGCTTGGCGGTCTGCAGCACGCGGGCCTTGTTGTTGTAGCCGTCGGCCGGGTCCACCCAGACCTTGAGCCGGCCGTAGTTGGCCCCCGCCGACCTCAGGATGCCGAGCCCGTCACCCGTGGTTCCCGTGGCCGTGCGGTAGACGCCGCCGAGGTCCTCGCTCTTCTTCAGTGTGGAGACGTCGACGCCTTTGACGCTCAGCCCGGTCGAACCGGGGGTGAAGGTGAGATCGTCGATGTTGAGCCAGTTCCCCGCCCGGGCATCGGAGTTGACGCCGACGGTGCACTGCCCGCCGGTCACCCTGACGGAGGTGACGAGGCGTATCCACTTACCGTCGGGGGTGGGCGGCAGGTCGGTGCGCTGCTCCGGGGAGCCGCAGTTGCGCAGCGCAAGGTAGGCCGCGTTCTGGCCGCCGCTCGAACGCACCCAGGCGCTCAGCCTGTAGGTCCCGTCGGTGAGTCCGGACAGGTACTGGTACGTCTCCACCTTGTACGCGGAGGACGACCAGTGGCTGAGGCGGTTGCTGCCGCTGTGCCCGCCGGCCTCGGTGTAGGACGCGGCGTGCCGGCCGTCGGCGGAGTACGTGGACCAGCCGGAAGTGCCCGACTCGAAGCCGGGGTTGGTGAGCGTGGCCGCCGCGCTGACCGGTTGTCCGGGCAGTGCGGTGTTCAGCAGGGCGCCGAGCGCGGCGAGGGCGGCGCTTCTGAGCAGTCCGCGGAAGCGGTGTGGGGCCGTGTGCATCGTCGAGTCCCTTCGACGGTGATGGGCGGGGGTGGCGGTGCCATGCACCCGGGCGGCCGGCGTCCGGCGGCCGCGCCCGGGGGTCCTGGTGTCGTCAGGCGTCGAGCCGGACGACCTTGACGGCGCCTGCCGGGACGGTGAGGTGTCCGGCGGCGTGCTCGCCGCTGAGCAGTTCGATACCCGGGCGCTCGAGGGGCACCTTGGTGTCGTGCGGGGTGTGGTTCATGGCGAAGAGGTAGTCGCCGCCGTCACCGGAGCGGCGTACCACCTCGACGTCGCGGGGCAGTTCGGCGCAAGGCGCGATGCCGGCGTCCTCGCAGGCGCTCTCGAGGACCGCGTCCAGCGCGCGGGGGCCGAGGCGGGAGGAGACGTACCAGGCGGTGCCGCCGCCCAGGCGGTGACGGGTGACGGCGGGTCCGCCCGCGGCCGGTCCGTCGGCGTACGTCCACACCGTCTCGGCCCCGCGCGGCACCACGAACTCGGTCCACACGTCGCCGGTGACCGTGGTCCCCTGAGGCCCGGTGATCCGCACGCTCTCGCCCGCACGGAGCGGTGACCACTCCTCGACGGTCAGGCCGAGCACGTCGCGCAGCACACCCGGGTACGCGCCGGGGTGCACCGCGTCGTGCTCGTCGACGATGCCGGAGAAGTACGAGACGACGAGGGTGCCGCCGTTCTCGACGTAGGCCCGCAGATTGCGGCCGGCCTCCTCGGTGGCGAGATAGAGGGCGGGGACGACGACCAGCGGGTAGGCGGACAGGTCGGCATCGGGACGGGCGAAGTCGACGGTCAGGTGCCGGTCGTAGAGGGCTTCGTAGAAGCTGTCCGCGCGCTCTCGGGCGTCGTGGTCCTCGCTGGGCCGCCATTCGAGGCCCTGCGCCCACCAGGAGTGCCAGTCCCACACCATGCCGACGTCGGGGACGGTGCGGGTCCCCATCAGTTCGGCGAGTGAGCCGATGTCGGCCCCGAGCCGCACCACCTCGCGCCAGATCCGGGTGTCGGTCCCGGCGTGCGGCAGCATCGCGGAGTGGAACTTCTCGGCGCCCTTCCGGGACTGGCGCCACTGGAAGAACATGGCTCCCTCGGAGCCGCGGGCCACATGGGCGAGGGAGTTGCGCGCCATCTCGCCGGGGCGCTTGGCGGGGTTGCGCGGCTGCCAGCTGACGCCGCTGGTGGAGTGTTCGAGCAGCAGCCAGGGCGCGCCGCCGGCGACGGAGCGTGTGAGGTCGGCGGCCATCGCGAGGTTGACGTGCGTGCGGCGGCCGTCGGTCATCAGGTAGTGGTCGTTGGTGACGATGTCGACCTCGCGGCCCCAGGCCCAGTAGTCGATCGTGTCGCACTGGCTGAGCGCGGTCATGAAGTTGGTGGTGACGGGGACGCCGGGCGCGAGCCGGTGCAGGATGTCCCGTTCCATACGGAAGTTCTCGCGCATGGTGTCGTCGGCGAAGCGGCGGTGGTCGAGCTGCTGGGCGGGGTTGCCGACGGTCGGCGTCAGCCGCGGCGGGTCGATCTCGTCGAAGGACCGGTAACGCAGGCCCCAGAAGGCGGTTCCCCAGGCGTCGTTGACCGCCTCGACCGTTGTGTAGCGGGCCCGGAGCCAGCGGCGGAAGTGGGCGGCGCAGTTGTCGCAGTAGCAGGCGCTGACGGGCACGCCGTACTCGTTGTGGACGTGCCACATGGCGAGGGCGGGGTGTCCGGCGTACCGCCGGCCGAGTTCGGTGGTGATCCGCGCGGCGGCCTCGCGGTAGGCGGGGCTGCTGTGGCAGATCGCGGCGCGCGAGCCGAAGGCGTAGCGGACGCCCTCCCGGCTGACGGGCAGCGCCTCGGGATGGGCCCGGTAGAACCAGGCGGGCGGGGAGGCGGTGGGCGTGCCGAGGTCGGCGCGGACGCCGTTCTCGTGGAGCAGGTCGAGGACCCGGTCGAGCCAGCCGAAGTCGTAGGCACCGGGCTCGGGTTCGAGCAGTGCCCAGGAGAAGATCCCGACGCTCACCATGGTGACACCGGCCTCGCGCATCAGCCGGACGTCCTCGCGCCAGACGCTTTCCGGCCACTGCTCGGGGTTGTAGTCGCCACCGAACGCGAGCCGGTCCAGGCCCTTGGGAGTGGTCTCCGGCATGAATGTCTCCTGAAGCATCAAAATGTCGAACATCTGGGAACGTGCACACATCAGCTTCGATGCGATGATGCAACATAACCGCACAGGAACAACCATTGACAAGTGTCCGGGATGTTTCCCTACTGTGAACGCTCACAGATGCAGGGCAGGCTTCCCCACCGAGCGGGAGGCCCCTTCGGTCAGGGAGAAGCACCCATGTCCACCACGCTGCACCGCCGCCTCGCGGCCACCGCCACAGCCGTCGCCCTCGGGGCGACGGCGCTCACCGCCTGTGGTTCCCAGGACGGCGGCGACCAGGCGGATTCCGGACCGGTCTCGCTGACCTATTGGGCCTGGGCGCCCGGCATGGACAAGGTGGCGGCCATCTGGAACAAGAAGAACCCGGACATCAAGGTCACCGTCCAGAAGCAGGCCTCCGGCGACGACCTGGTCACCAAGATCATCACCGCCTCGAAGGCGAAGAAGGCCCCGGACCTCGTCCAGGCCGAGTACCAGGCGCTGCCGACCCTCGTCAGCAACGACGCCCTCGCCGACATCGCGGAAGAGGTCGGGGGCATCAAGGACGAGTTCGCCCCCGGCGTGTGGCAGCAGACCACGCTCGGCACGGACGCCGTGTACGCGGTGCCGCAGGACTCCGGGCCGATGATGTTCTACTACCGCGCCGACCTGTTCGAGGAGTACGGGCTGGAAGTTCCCGCCACCTGGGAGCAGTTCGCCGAGACCGCCCGCGCACTGAAGAAGAAGGCCCCTGACAAGGCGCTGACGACCTTCTCCTCCAACGACTCCGGCCTCTTCGCCGGTCTCGCCCAGCAGGCCGGCGCCAAATGGTGGACCGTCGAGGGCCAGAAGTGGAAGGTAGCCATCGACGACCCGGCGACGAAGAAGGTCGCCGACTTCTGGGGCGGTCTGGTCAAGGAGGGCGCCGTCGACAACCAGCCCATGTACACCCCCGCCTGGAACAAGGCGCTCAACACGGGCAAGCAGATCGCCTGGGTGAGCGCGGTCTGGGCGCCCGGCACACTGACCACGGCCGCCCCCGACACCAAGGGCAAGTGGAAGATGGCCCCGCTCCCCCAGTGGTACGACACCAAGAACGTCACCGGCAGCTGGGGCGGCTCTACCACCGCCGTCACCACGGACTCGCAGCACAAGGACGCCGCCGCGAAGTTCGCCACCTGGCTCAACACGGACCCGGAGGCGCTGGCCGCCCTGGTCAAGGAGGGCGGCGTCTACCCCGCCGCCACATCGGCCCAGACCAACGGAGCCCTGGTGGAGGCGCCGGACTTCTTCGCGAACCAGCCCGACTTCTACACCGACGCCGCCGAGATAGCGGCGACCGCGGCGCCCGCATACTGG
>NZ_JBSGZJ010000085.1:0-19933 GCF_053610925.1 Streptomyces sp. NPDC054847
GTTTCACGTGAAACAGCACGCCCCTTCGAATCCCCGCAGCTCAAGCCATGATCAGGCGAGACCGAGTTCGTCGAGCGAATAAGCGTTGACGTACTTGAGACCCGCCTCCGCGATCTTGGGGGCCGCGCCGCGCTCCACGATCACGGCCACCGCGACGACCTCGCCGCCGGCCTCCCTGACCGCCTCCACGGCGGTCAGCGGGGAGCCGCCGGTGGTCGACACGTCCTCCACGACCAGGCAGCGCCGGCCCTTCACGTCCGTGCCCTCGATCCGGCGCTGCATGCCGTGCGCCTTGCCCGCCTTCCGGACGACGAACGCGTCAAGCCGCTTACCGCGCGCGGCGGAGGCGTGCAACATCGACGTCGCCACCGGGTCGGCGCCCAGCGTCAGACCGCCCACGCAGTCGTAGTCCAGGTCGGCGGTGGCGTCGAGCATCACCTGACCGACCATCGGCGCGGCCTCGCCGTCCAGCGTGATCCGGCGCAGATCGATGTACCAGTCGGCCTCGATGCCCGAGGAGAGGGTCACCTTGCCGTGCACCACGGCCTTGTCCTTGATCTGCTGGAGCAGCTCAGCACGCACGTCAGTCATGGGGCTCAGCTTAAGGGCGTCGGTCCCCCTGCTCAGAGCCGCCGCCAGCTCCAGGTCGTCGCGATCTCCAGCGGCTCGATCGGGGTGACGAGCTGCGGATGGGTGTTGAGACCGTTCGGCGGGCCGGACTGCGGCTCGACACAGACCGCCTCGGCCTGCTCGTCGTAGATCACGACCCACTCCGCAGGGCTGCGGACGATCAGCTCCAGCCGACCCGGCCAGGTCAGCGTGACGTCGACCCCGTCGGGCATACCGAAGCAGTCGTCCCACGGGCCGGGGAGAGGCGTGATGCGCTTGCCGGTCGGCAGATGGTCCTCCCCGCGCTCCTCCTGCCACTCGGGCGTGAAGTCGATCCGGACGTCCTCGCCCCCGTCTCCCAGGTCGCGCAGGAACCAGGGGTGCCAGCCCGCCTGCGCGGGGAACGACGTCCCGTACGTCTCCACGCCCATCCTGAGGGTGACGGAGTCGTCCGCCAGCTCGAACGTCTGGGTGACGCGCCCTGTGTACGGCCACGGGTCGGTGAGGTCGTAGGTGAAGGCGGCCTCGCTTTCACCGGCCCGCGCGGTACGCCAGACGGTGTCCCGGCCGGTGCCGTGAATGGCGTGCGGCGGGGCGTTGAGCGGCAGTTGATGCGGTACTCCGCCGTTGCTGAACTGCCCGTCCCGCGTGCGTCCGCACCACGGCACCATCGGGAACGACCCGTAGCGCTCGCCCTGCCGCAGCACTTCGGTGCCGCCGATGCGCAGGCTTCCGATGCGGCAGCCGTTATCCGGATGCACGGTCAACTCGACGTCACCGGCGGCCAGCCGGATGCTCTGTTCGCTACTCACACCCCGACATTACGGCGTGTCACCTACGGCGGCGCAGCGCCCTGCCGACCACGACCGCAGACGCCAGTGCCAGGGCCGCGGCGGGGGCCAGCCACCGCAGGGTCGCCCCCGTGGAAGAGGCGTCGGGAGCCGGGGTGGGCGCGTAGCGGCCGCGCGGTGGGGCGTGGTCGACCTCCTCGGCGCTGCGGCCGATCATGGTGCGCCGTGCGTGGGCGGCCTCGGCGGGCACCGCGTCCGGCAGGTCGGACAGGTCGTCGAGGTCCTCGATACCGTCGAGGTCGTCCACACCGTCCAGGTCGTCCGCGCCGTCGACATCGTCGAGGTCCTCGAACTCGTCCTCGGCGTCGGCGCCGAGCGACGGCGGAGGTACGGGTGCGTCGAAGACCGAGCCGACGGGGTCGGACGCGTCGTCCGACCCGGCTGCTGTCGCGTCCTGGGCGTCGCCCGCGGCGGCCGAAGGCTCACCGGCCGCTTCCTGCGGTTCCGGGGCCGGAGCGGCACCGTCACCGTCGGCGCGCTCCTCCGGCTGCGTGTCCTCGAAGGCGGCCGCGGCCAGCGCTTCCGCGAAACGGTCGAGCAGCCGGTGGGCCGCCGACACCTTCGCACCGGCCGCGAGGTCGGCCAGCCGGCCCTCGGCACGCGCGGAGCCGCTGAACGTCAGCGTCGTGCCGCCGTCGGTCTGCGCGGGGCGGATCGTCAGCGTCAGCTTCACCGAGCCGGCGCCGCGTGCCTCGGCGCCCTCGCCCTCGACGGCGAAGACACCGCCCCGCTCGTCGTCCTGCTCCGTGATGTGCAGAGCGCCGCGGTAGGTGATGGTGTGGCCGGCGACTCTGACCTTGAGCCGCCCCGACAGGGGGCCCGCCGACTCGTCTGCGTCCTGCTGGAGCCCAGGGACGCAGCGGGCGACCCTGGCGGGGTCCCGCAGCGCACGTCGGAGGGTCTCAGCCGGTACCGGAACGAACACCTCATGCTCCATGGAAGCCGAGCCTACTCAGCACGGCCCGCCCCGTCTGCCTTTCCGGCGCGCGCCCGCCACGTCCGCGTCTTTCCCGGCCCGTGTCCGCCGTGCCCGTGCCCGGACCGCCATGGCCATGGCGGTCAGCGGGTGTAGCGCGGCTGGACCAGCGTCGAGGGCAGCAGACCCGTCAGCCGGGTCCGCTCCGCCGCGAACGTGTCCTGCGTGAGCGTGTCCTCGACCTCCGAGCGCAGCCGCGGCGCGTCCGTGCCGATCGCGAGCCCGGGTGCGCCGCCCTCGGCCGCGATCAGCAGTCCCCAGTCGGTGGCCGCGTCCTCACCCGCCCTGAACCGCGCCGGGCCGCCCGCCGCACCGGTCCCCCTCCCGCTGACCCGGTACGCCGTGGTGCCGAAGCCGGCGGCCCGCAGCGTCGTGTCGACCGTCCAGTACGTACGGGGCCGCGCTGTCGGCCCTGCGTGGACCACGAGCCGCCCGCCGTCCGCCAGGACCCGCCGGGCCAGCCCGTAGAACTCCAGCGAGTAGAGCTTGGTGCTCGCGGTGATACCCGGGTCGGGCAGGTCGGAGACGATCACGTCGTACGTGCCCTCGTGCTCACGCAGCCAGGAGAAGGCGTCCGCCGTGACGACCCGGGTCCGCGGGTCGTCGTACGCGTGGTCGTTCAGATCGGTGAGCGCCGGATCGCTGCGGGCCAGCTCAACCACTCCGGGGTCGCGCTCGACGACGGTCAACGCCCGGACATCGGCGTACCGCAGTACCTCGCGTGCTGCCAGACCGTCGCCGCCGCCGAGGATCAGCACCCGTTCGTGCGGACCTCGCATGGCGGGGTGGACGAGCGCTTCGTGGTAGCGGTGCTCGTCCTGGCCCCGCACCTTCAGGCGTCCGTCCAGGAAGAGGTCCGGCGGCCGTGAGGGCCCGCCGGTGACCACCACCTCCTGGACACCTGTGCGCACGGCGACCCGCACATCGGAGCCGTAGACCGCCCGGCGGGCCGCCCGCTCGAAGTCGTCGACCATCAGGGTGGCGCCCGCCAGCACCACCAGTACGAGGACGTTGACGGTGAGCAGCCTGGTCCGCCAGCGCGGTGTGAGGTCGCGGCGGAACAGCCACAGCACCACCGCCCCGCCGGCCAGGGCGTTGACCGCACCCGTCACCAGTGCCCCGGTGAGTTCACCGAACCACGGCAGCAGCAGGAAGGGGAACGCCAGCCCGCCGACGAGCGCCCCCACGTAGTCCGCGGCGAACAGATCGGCGACGGTGCCTTCCGCGTCCCTCCGGGAGATGCGCTGGATCAGCGACATCAGCAGCGGTATCTCCGCGCCGATCAGGACGCCGATGGTCAGGCTGAAGACCACCAGCGGCACCCCGGATCCGCCGAACCAGGCGAAGGACGCGTAGAGCACCATGGCCGAACTGCCGCCGACCAGCGCCAGTGCCGCCTCCAGCAGGCCGAAGCCCACGGCGGCCCGGCAGCGCATCCGCTTGGCGAGGAGCGATCCGATGCCCATCGCGAACACCATCACCGACAGGATCACGGACGCCTGGGTGACCGAGTCCCCGACCAGATACGTGGCCAGCGCGACGAGTTCCAGCTCGTAGACCAGGCCGCAGGCCGCGCAGACGAAGACCGCGGCGAGCACGAGATGGCGGCCGGACTCGGGGCGCACGGGCAGCAGCACCATGCCCTGGGGCGGTGAGGTCTGCGGCCGGTCGATCATCCTCGACACGCTACGTCACAGGCGTCATACGGGCTGTCACCCACAGGTGTCGACTACAGCCCGGAAGGCTCGGGGTGGCGGTCGGGGTGGCGCATCCGCACGCTCTGCGACCCGCGGGCCGAGAAGCCGACGCGCGTACGCGTGACGACGAGCCGGCCCTCCTGCGGGTACGCGTGCCAGGTGCGCCATCGCGCCTGCCCCTCGCCGCTCTGCGCCACCATCGCGGTGAACGCGTGCGGGGAACCGGGGAACGTGCCGGCGAGACCGTGGGGGTGGTCCGCGACGAGGGCCAGCAACTCCTGGGCCCGGCCCGCGAACGAGCGCTGGGAGAGCGTCTCGACACGTGCCGCGAACTCGTACTCCCAGTCGCCGAGCCGCTTCGCCACCCCGAGGGGCAACGGTGTGCTGCTGCCGGGGATGCAGGCGACGGTCTCCGAACAGGTGCCCCGCTCCTCCTCGAGAAGCACCTGGTGGGAGGCACCCAGCAGCCTCAACTGAAGCTTGGAACCGGACAGTTCGAGGTCGAGGACGGCCAGGGCAGGGAGCGGCTCCCGGCCGAGCGCCCAGGCGAGGTCGTCGGCACGGGTGTCGGTATAGGCGGTATCGATGGTCGTGAGCATGGGTCGGCTCCGCAAGCGCGCTTCGGCGGGTGGACGCGTGGACCTGGCACTCCGGAAGGGTGCGCAAGACGTGTGGGGGGTGGCCTGCTTCGGTCCACGTGAGGTCCGAGGGCTGAATGGATCCAACAGGTTCCGACAGTGAGAAAATCACGAAATGGACGTCGCCCACAGCGTTTTTACCCAACTTGGCGCGGTTTCCATCCCCTCGGGGGCCCATAGGTTCAACTGTTCAACGGAGAGCGACCGGGCGAAGTCAACATGTCCGCCGGACTTTCTGCCAACAGGAAGGCACCCGGCGGGAGTTGGCCTTCGCCACTCACCCGCCGGGCACCTTCACCGTCGCGGACCAGCTGCCCCGTGTCAGCTGCCTCCGCCGCATCCGCCCCCGCCCCCGCCGCACGACGACGAGCTGCTGCCGCATGACGAGCTGCTGCTGCCGCACGACGAGCCGGAGCCTCCGCCGTCTCCGCCGCCCCACCACGCTCCACCGCCGCTCGCGGCCCCGCTGCCGCCGCCGCGGCGACGGCGACTCGTGCGGCTCGCGCCGGACACCGCCACCACAGCGAGAACGACCACCAGAGCGAACAGTGCGATCCCGAGAAACATCATGATTCTCCCCGTCCTTCTCGTTCCCCCGAAGCAGGACCCCCGCGACACTGCGTGACCGCTTCACCCGCACCCGCGGGACGCTTACCTGCGTGGCAAAGGGATGCCCTCGGCCACTCGGAGCCAAAGCAGACTTGAGCAACTCCAGAGGTTCCGCGCAGGATGAGCGCCATGACGACGCACAGGACAGCAGGCGCAGAGGGCCCCCGGCCGCTGCTCAACCGCAGGCTGGCGGAGTTCGGCACCACGATCTTCGCGGAGATGTCGGCGCTGGCCCTGCGCACCGGCTCGATCAATCTCGGTCAGGGCTTCCCCGACACCGACGGCCCCGAGGAGATCAGGGAGGCGGCGGTGCGCGCCCTGCGCGACGGCCGCGGCAACCAGTACCCGCCCGGTCCGGGCGTCCCTGAGCTGCGCACCGCGATCGCGGAGCACCAGCGGCGCTTCCACGGCCTCGCCCACGACCCGGACACGGAGGTCCTGGTCACGGCGGGCGCCACGGAGGCGATCGCCGCCGCTCTGCTCGCGCTGGTGGAACCGGGCGACGAGGTGATCGCGCTGGAGCCGTACTACGACTCGTACGCGGCGAGCATCGCCATGGCGGGCGGCGTACGCGTGCCCGTGACGCTGCGCCCGCACGAGCTCGCATTCCGCCTCGACCTGGACGAGCTGCGTGACGCGGTCACCGACCGAACCCGTCTGCTCCTGATCAACACACCGCACAACCCCACCGGCACGGTCCTGACCCGCGCCGAGCTGGCGGCGATCGCCGAGCTCGCTGTCGAGCGGGACCTGCTCGTGGTCACCGACGAGGTCTACGAGCATCTGGCCTTCGACGGCGAGCATGTACCGCTGGCGTCGTTCCCGGGGATGCGCGAACGCACCGTCACGATCTCCAGCGCCGGCAAGACGTTCTCGTTCACCGGGTGGAAGGTCGGCTGGGTCACCGCCTCCCCCGAGCTGGTCACGGCGGTCCGCTCGGCGAAGCAGTTCCTGACGTACGTCTCGGCGGGCCCGTTCCAGTACGCGGTCGCCGAGGCGCTCCGCCTCCCGGACGCGTACTTCGACGGCCTCCGCGACGATCTGCGCGCCAAGCGCGACCTGCTGAGCGAGGGCCTGTCCGCGGCCGGGTTCGCGGTGCACCGCCCTGCCGGCACGTACTTCGTCACCACCGACATCCGGCCGCTCGGCGAGGAGGACGGCTTCGCCTTCTGCCGTGCGCTGCCTGAGCGCTGCGGGGTGGTGGCGATCCCGAACGCGGTCTTCTACGACCACCGTGACGAAGGCGCGCCGTTCGTCCGGTTCGCGTTCTGCAAGCGGGTCGACGTCCTCGAGGAGGCCGTCGCCCGGCTGAAGTCCCTGGCGCGTTGAGAAAGCGGCAGGCCCGGCGGGCCTGCGATCACAGGGATCGCGGACCTGCCGGGCCTCATGTGTGCGTGACGCGTCAGGCGTCGTCGGCCGGCTTCTCCTCCTCGGGGACGGCCAGACCGAACTGCTCCGCGAGCCACTTGTCGAACTCGATCGAGGCGCGCACCCAGCTGACCGTGGACGAGACGAAGTGCTCGAGGCTCACGCCGGTGCCGATGAGCATCTGCGCCTCACCGATGAGGCGGATCGTCGGAAGCTCGGCGCCCTCCTCCTCGTGGAGGTGCGTGTAGACCTTCGGCCACAGGGTGCGGCGGTTCCAGTCGTCGATGGCGTCGAGGATCTTGGCCTTCTCGGTGACCGCGTGCGGGCGGTCGTAGAAGGTCCGCACCGAGAAGACCTGCTGCTCGTCCTCACCGCGGAACATGAAGTACGTGCGGAAGTCCTCCCACGGCGCCGCGAGGTCGCCCTCGTCGTCGACGACGTACTTCAGCTCCATCTGGTCGAGGAGCTGCTTCACCAGGTCCTGGTCGGGAACGACGGGGCCCGCCGGTCCTGCGGCCTGAGGCTTGGGCTGGCCCCCGAAATTCGGAATCGAGGACGGGTCGATGGTCACCGTGTATTTCCCTTCGTACGGATGCCGCCATCCTCCCCCATCCCCGGCGGGGGCTGGCAAGCCCCGCCGCCCGCGATCCGCTGCGGGCTGACAAGATCTCCCGCTCGGGTGCCCCGCCCGCCGCTGTCCGGGTGAACAGGCGGCGGACACGAACGGGGCACGAGGACGGGCCACCACCCTCGTGCCCCGCTCGCCGGGACGGCCGTGCCGCGCGGTGTCAGGTCGCCGCGCCCACGATCAGGCCGTCCTCGAAACGGTCCACCCGCACGGTGTCGCCGTCGTTGACCTCGCCCGCGAGGATCTCCTTCGCGAGCCGGTCACCGATCGCCGTCTGGATCAGCCGCCGCAGCGGACGCGCGCCGTACGCCGGGTCGTTGCCCTCCTCCGCGAGCCAGGCCAGCGCCTCGGGGGTGACCTCCAGCGTCAGCCGGCGGTCCGCCATCCGCTTGGCCAGCCGTCCGATCTGGAGCTCGGCGATGCGCTCCAGCTCCGCCTTGGACAGGGCGGAGAAGACCACCAGGTCGTCGAGCCGGTTGAGGAACTCCGGCTTGAAGGAGGCCCGCACGACCTCCAGCACCTGCTGCTTCTTCTGCTCCTCGCTGGTCGTGGGCTCCATCAGGTACTGCGACCCGAGGTTGGAGGTCAGGATCAGGATGGTGTTGCGGAAGTCCACCGTCCGGCCCTGGCCGTCGGTGAGCCGCCCGTCGTCGAGCACCTGGAGCAGGATGTCGAAGACCTCGGGGTGGGCCTTCTCCACCTCGTCCAGCAGCACCACGCTGTACGGGCGCCGGCGCACGGCCTCGGTGAGCTGGCCGCCCTCCTCGTAACCGACGTAGCCGGGAGGCGCGCCGACCAGGCGGGCCACGCTGTGCTTCTCGCCGTACTCGGACATGTCGATGCGGACCATCGCCCGCTCGTCGTCGAAGAGGAAGTCCGCGAGCGCCTTCGCCAGTTCCGTCTTGCCGACACCGGTCGGGCCGAGGAACAGGAAGGAGCCGGTGGGCCGGTCGGGGTCGGCGATGCCCGCCCGTGTCCGGCGCACCGCGTCGGAGACGGCCTGCACGGCCTCGGACTGGCCGATCAGCCGGCGGCCCAGCTCCTGCTCCATGCGCAGCAGCTTCTGCGTCTCGCCCTCGAGGAGCCGCCCGGCCGGGATGCCGGTCCAGGAACCGACGACGTCGGCGATGTCGTCCGGGCCGACCTCCTCCTTGACCATCGTGTCCTTGGATGCCTGCTCGGCCTCGGCCTGCGCCGCCTCCTCCAACTCGCGCTCCAGACCCGGGATCTCCCCGTAGAGCAGCTTGGAGGCGGTGTCGAAGTCGCCGTCGCGCTGGGCGCGTTCGGCCTGTCCGCGCAGGTCGTCGAGGCGTTCCTTCAGCTCACCGACGCGGTTGAGGCCCTGCTTCTCCTTCTCCCAGCGGGCGGTGAGTCCGCGCAGCTCCTCCTCCCGGTCGGCCAGGTCCCTGCGCAGCTTCTCCAGGCGCTGCTTGGAGGCGGGGTCGGACTCGTTCTTGAGCGCCAGCTCCTCCATCCGCAGCCGGTCGACGGCGCGCTGGAGTTCGTCGATCTCGACGGGCGAGGAGTCGATCTCCATGCGCAGCCGCGACGCGGACTCGTCGACGAGGTCGATGGCCTTGTCCGGCAGGAACCGAGAGGTGATGTACCGGTCGGAGAGGGTGGCGGCGGCGACGAGCGCGCTGTCGTTGATCTGCACCTTGTGGTGGGCCTCGTAGCGGCCCTTGAGCCCGCGCAGGATCGCGATCGTGTCCTCGACCGACGGCTCGGCGACCAGCACCTGCTGGAAGCGGCGCTCGAGCGCCGGGTCCTTCTCGATCCGCTCGCGGTACTCGTCGAGCGTCGTCGCGCCGACCATCCGCAGCTCGCCGCGGGCCAGCATCGGCTTGAGCATGTTGCCCGCGTCCATGGCGGAGTCGCCGCCGGCGCCCGCGCCGACGACCGTGTGCAGCTCGTCGATGAAGGTGATGATCTGGCCGTTGCTCTCCTTGATCTCGGACAGCACGGTCTTCAGCCGCTCCTCGAACTCACCGCGGTACTTGGCGCCCGCCACCATCGCGCCGAGGTCGAGCGCGACCAGCCGCTTGTTGCGCAGCGACTCGGGCACGTCGCCCTTGACGATGCGCTGGGCGAGGCCCTCGACGACGGCGGTCTTGCCGACGCCGGGCTCGCCGATGAGCACCGGGTTGTTCTTCGTGCGCCGCGACAGGACCTGCACGACGCGGCGGATCTCCTGGTCCCGGCCGATGACCGGGTCGAGCTTGCCCTCGCGGGCCGCCGCGGTGAAGTCCGTGCCGAACTTCTCCAGCGCCTTGTACTGACCCTCAGGGTCGGGTGTGGTCACCCGGCGCCCTCCCCTTGTCTTCTCGAAAGCGTCCAGCAGTTGCTTGGCGCCGGCGCCCTGCCGGTCCAGCACCTCCCCGGCCGCGCCGCCCTTCGCCGCGATGCCGATGAGCAGGTGCTCGGTGGACAGGTACTCGTCGCCGAGTTCCTTGGCGCGCTGTGAGGCGTCGGCGATGACGGCCAGCAGTTCGCGGTTGGGCTGGGGCGGGGCGACCGTGGAGCCGGTCACGCTCGGCAGCGACGCGAGGATGCGCTCGGCCCCGGAGCGTACGGCGGCCTGGTCCGCGTCGACGGCGGCCAGCAGATCGGTGATGTTCTCGTTCTCCGCGCCCTCCAGCAGCGCCAGAAGCAGATGCGCCGGGGTGAGGTCCGGGTGTCCGCCGGACACCGCCCTGCTGGTGGCGGCGTTGATCGCGTCCCGGCTCTTGTTGGTCAGCTCGGCGTCCACGTGCGCATCTCCTCCTTGCCGATGGAGCGGTTACCTCAATTATGACCCAAGCAACCTGTATAAAGTTGAGTCTATTCCACTCAGGGTACTGTCCGGCAGGGCCCGGAGGTAGGTTCCGCCCATGGCCATCGATCCTCGCAACCCCGGCGCGTCCTACCTCAGCTTCTGGCGTGATCACCACATGTGCACACTGACGACCCCCCGGCCCGACGGCACTCCGCACGTCGTCGCGGTGGGAGTCACCTACGACCCCGAGGGCGGTTTCGCCCGGGTGATCACCAACAAGCACAGCCGCAAGGTCGCGAACGTGCTGGCCGCCGGCCCGGAAGGGGCACGGGTCGCGGTCTGCCAGGTGGACAGAGGCCGCTGGGCGACGCTGGAGGGCATCGCGACGATCCGCACGGAGGCGGAGGTCGTGGCGGACGCGGTGAGCCGTTACGCGGAGCGGTACGGACGCACCCCGGCCCCCAGTCCGGACCGGGTGGTCATCGAGATCGCGCTCACCCGCGCGATGGGCCGGGCATAACCGGGCCGGGCTCCGGACATGTTTCCGGGCAGCACAACGGCGCCATCGTGTTTCAGGTCCACGATGGCGCCGCTGTGTGGGGGAAGCACCTGAGCGATTTGAAACGACGGGGGAATCGCTCAGGCACTGCGGGGGGTGGCGGTTGTGTCCGGCTCGGCCAGCTGGTGGTCACGCTGGTCGAGATTGACAAAAATCATGCCGTACCGGATGGCACAGCGGACGGGCTGAGGAGCCCCTCGGGGCCGGCGAAGACAGCGGTAGGCACGGACATCCTCGTCCTCCTCGCGCGCGACGACGATCGGCTCACCGAACAGGGTGACCATCAACGAGTCGCCACGGTGCGGAATCGCCGTGACGAGGTCGATGAAATGCCACCCGGACCTGTAAGCCGTCGCCATCTCCCGCCGGAACACGCGATCATCCGGCGGGATGGTCATGCGCCCGCGCCCGCGTCCACGGGAGCGATCTCCCACGTGAGTTCGTCGGCGCCCGCGATCACCGCACCCGCAGACTCCGACTCCCAGGTCGGCTCACCGGCGATCACCGTGTGCGCCGGCTCTGATTCCCACGTCGGCTCACCGCTCGTCCCTAGAACACTGAACGCGGCTGCGGCAACAGCAAGTGCGCCAAGTATGCGAAGCGTCCTGTTCATGGAGGATCTCCACCCCATTCTGTCCAATACCCTCCCCCCGCGTCTAAGACGATGTCTCACACCGAATGCTTCCACCAGCGACCACAGGCATCATGTTCCTGTAATTCAGGACCCTGAGGGGGTGTCAAATGGCGTCGAACAAGGACAATGTCGGGCATAGCCACAGTGCAGGCGAACTATGCGAAGCAGGGAAGAATCTCTACGCAACGGCATTGCGTACCGGCCAGGTTTCCCGGTCAGAGGCCGGGAGCGCACCCTGCCTGCTGGATCTCGCCCTGCTGCGCCCCGATCCCGATGACGCCGGCTGGCTGCGCCCGGTCCCGCCGTCACTCGCACTCAACCAGCTGATTCACCCCATCGAAAGGGAGATCCAGGAGCGCCGGCAGCTCGCCCTGTCCATCGTCGGCACGTTCGAGCCGTTCATGACCCTGACCGCCCAGGACCTGTCGACCAGGCACGCCATCACCGTGCTGGAGGGCCTGAGCCTCATCAACGCGGCGCTGGACCGGGTCACCGCCGAGTGCGCCGAGGAACTCCTGACCGTGCAACCCGGCAGCGGACGGCGTCCGGACACCCTGGAGCACGGTCTGCGCCGGGCGGAGCCGCTGCTGAAGAACGGCGTGAAGATGCGCACGCTGTACCAGCACACGGCCCGCCACCACCCCTCGACACTGGCCTATGTCGAACGGGTCAGTCCCTACGGCGTGGAGGTCCGCACGCTCGAGGAGATCATCGACCGCCTGATCATCGTCGACCGCAAGGTGGCCTTCGTACCCGCCCGCAGCGACCGGCAGGTCGCCCTGGAACTGCGCCACGAAGGACTCGTGCGCTACCTCGTGGGCGTCTTCGAGCAGTTCTGGCTCCACGCCACACCGTGGGAGGAGCAACTGTCGTACGCGCCCGAGCTGGACGGCATCACCAGCGTGCAGCGCTCCATCGCCAAACTGCTCGTCGAAGGACACGTCGACGACTCCATCGCCCGCCGCCTCGGGATGAACGTGCGCACCTGCCGTGCCCACATCGCCAAACTGAACGCCACGCTCGGCAGCGGCAGCCGCGCCCAACTCGGCTATCTGATCGCCCAGTCGGGAATCCTGGACGAGAGCCGCTGACTCCGGCCGGACAGACGTGAAGGGCCGGGAGGCAGTGCCTCCCGGCCCTTCGGGCGTCCGGGACGGCCTGGGCCGCCCCGACGCGGGGTCCTGCGACTACTCCGGCCGCTTGGGCCGCCAGACGACCAGCGCGCTCGCCTGCTGGACGTCCTGGTACGGCACGAGATCGCGCCGGTAGGAAGCATGCACCTGCGCCTCGCGCTGCTGCATGGCCGCCGCCGCGCCGTCGAGGGCCGACGAGAGCTCCGCGACCCGCTGCTGCAGAGCCGCGACCTGGTTCTCCAGTTCGATGATCCGCTTGATGCCGGCCAGGTTGATGCCCTCGTCCTGCGACAACTGCTGCACCGTACGGAGCAGTTCGATGTCGCGGGCCGAGTAACGCCTGCCGCGGCCGGCCGTGCGGTCGGGCGAGACGAGACCCAGCCGGTCGTACTGCCGCAGGGTCTGCGGATGCAGGCCCGACAGCTGCGCGGCGACCGAGATGACGTACACCGGCGACTCGTCGGTCAGTTCGTACGGGTTGCGACTGCGCCCCGACCGGTCCATATCAAGCTCCCTTCGCGGCCTGGAACAACTCCGCCCGCGGATCCTCGTCCGCGGTGGCTTCGCGGTAGGCCTCCAGCGCTTCCCTGGCCTTGTCGCCGAGCTCGCCGGGCACGGCCACCTCGACGGTCACCAGCAGGTCGCCGCGGGTGCCGTCCTTGCGGACGGCGCCCTTGCCGCGGGCCCGCATGGTGCGCCCGGCGGGCGTGCCGGCGGGCAGCTTCAGCGTGACCGGCGGGCCGCCGAGCGTGGGGACCCTGATCTCGCCGCCGAGCGCAGCCTCCGTGAAGGAGACCGGCACCGTGACGGTGAGGTTGTCGCCCTTGCGGCCGAAGACCGGGTGCGCGTCGACGTGTACGACGACGTACAGGTCGCCGGCCGGGCCGCCGCGCTCGCCGGGAGCGCCCTTGCCGCGCAACCGGATCCGCTGCCCGTCGGAGACCCCGGCGGGGATGCGGACCTGCATGGTGCGCGAAGAGCGGGCCCGTCCGCTGCCCTTGCAGACGTCGCACGGGTCCTGGGCGATGAGCCCGCGGCCCTTGCAGTCCACGCACGGGTCCGTCAGCGAGAAGGAACCGCTGCCGCCGCGGGAGACCTGGCCGGTACCGACGCAGGTCGGGCACACCCGGGGCGTGCCGTTCTTGTCACCGGTGCCGGAGCAGGCCTTGCACGCGGCCGAACTGGACATCCGCAGCGGGACCGTGGCCCCGTCCACCGCCTCGGTGAAGCTGAGCGTCACCTCGGACTCGATGTCCTGGCCGCGGCGCGGCTGGGTGCGCGTGCCCGGGCCGGCGCCGCGGTTGAACAGGCCGCCGAACACGTCCCCCAGGCCGCCGCCGAAGCCGCCGGCCTGGCCGCCGCCCGGGGCGCCTCCGAAGAGGTCGCCCAGGTCGAAGTTGAAGGTGCCGCCGGGACCGCCGGCGCCCGGAGCGCGGAAGCCGCCGTTGCCGAACAGGGCGCGGGCGTCGTCGTACTCCTTGCGCCGTTTCGGGTCGCCGAGGATGTCGTTGGCCTCGGAGATCTCCTTGAAGCGCTCCTCGGCCTTCGCGTCACCCTTGTTGGCGTCCGGGTGGAACTCGCGGGCGAGCTTCCGGTACGCCTTCTTGATCTCGGCCTCTGTGGCGTCCTTGGGGACGCCGAGAACCTTGTAGTAGTCCTTCTCGACGAAGTCCTTCGTGCTCATCGACGTCCCTCCTTCCGGACGTTTCCTGCGTCAGCCCTCCTCGGGGCCACCGCTCTCCTCGTCGGCCGACTTCTCTTCCTTCTGTGCCGCGGGGGCCGCGCCCGGCTGGGGCTCGGCCACCGCGACCCGCGCGGGGCGGATCGTGCGCTCGCCGATGCGGTACCCCGGCTGGAGCACGGCGACGCACGTCGTCTCCGTGACATCCGGTGCGTACGAGTGCATCAGGGCCTCGTGGATGGTCGGGTCGAAGGGCTCGCCCTCCTTGCCGAACTGCTGCAGGCCCATCTTGGCGGCGGCCGTCTCGAGAGACTCGGCCACCGACTTGAACCCGCCCACCAGTTCCCCGTGCTCCCGGGCACGGCCGATGTCGTCGAGCACGGGCAGGAGCTCGGTCAGCAGCGTCGCCGTGGCGATCTCCTTGACCGTGACCCTGTCGCGCTCCACGCGCCGGCGGTAGTTCTGGTACTCGGCCTGGAGCCGCTGGAGGTCGGCGGTCCGCTCGTTGAGGGCGGTACGCGTCTGGTCCAGCTGCGCCGTCAGGCCGGCGATCTTTGCTGCGTCCCCTGCCGGGGCCGCCGGGCCCTCCTGCTCGGAGGAGGTCTCGGCGGACTCGGCGGCGTCGTCAGGTGTGGCGCCGGAGGGGACGTCGGGCTTCTCCTCGAAGCCCGGGGTCTCCTCGGTCACGCGGCACCGTCCTTCTTCGGCTTGTCCTCGTCGACGATCTCGGCGTCGACGACGTCGTCGTCGGCCTGACCGGGACCGGCCTGGCCCTCGGCGCCGGCACCCGCGGCCGCTCCCTCGGGCGCGGCGTTGGCGTACATGGCCTGGCCGAGCTTCTGGCTGACCGCGGCGACCTTCTCCGTGGCGGTGCGGATCTCGGCCGTGTCCTCGCCCTTGAGCTTCTCCTTCAGCTCGGTGAGGGCCGTCTCGACCTCGGTCTTCACCTCGCCGGGGACCTTGTCCTCGTTGTCCTTGAGGAACTTCTCGGTCTGGTAGACGAGCTGCTCGCCCTGGTTACGGCTCTCGGCGGCCTCGCGGCGACGGTGGTCCTCGTCCGCGTACTGCTCGGCCTCCTGGCGCATGCGGTCGACCTCGTCCTTCGGCAGCGAGGAGCCGCCGGTGACGGTCATCTTCTGCTCCTTGCCCGTGCCGAGGTCCTTCGCGGTCACGTGCATGATGCCGTTGGCGTCGATGTCGAAGGAGACCTCGATCTGCGGCACCCCGCGCGGGGCCGGCGGCAGACCGGTCAGCTCGAACATCCCGAGCTTCTTGTTGTACGCCGCGATCTCGCGCTCGCCCTGGTAGACCTGGATCTGCACGGACGGCTGGTTGTCCTCGGCCGTCGTGAAGATCTCGGACCGCTTGGTCGGGATCGTGGTGTTGCGCTCGATGAGCTTGGTCATGATGCCGCCCTTGGTCTCGATACCGAGGGACAGCGGGGTCACGTCGAGGAGCAGGACGTCCTTGACCTCACCCTTGAGGACACCGGCCTGGAGCGAGGCGCCGATGGCGACGACCTCGTCCGGGTTCACACCCTTGTTGGCGTCCTTGCCGCCGGTGAGCTCCTTGACGAGCTCGGCGACGGCGGGCATACGGGTCGAGCCGCCGACCAGGACCACGTGGTCGATCTCGGACAGCGCGATGCCGGCGTCCTTGATGACGTTGTGGAACGGGGTCTTGCAGCGCTCGAGCAGGTCGGACGTCAGCTGCTGGAACTGGGCGCGCGTGAGCTTCTCGTCCAGGTGCAGCGGGCCCTCGGCGGAGGCCGTGATGTAGGGCAGGTTGATCGACGTCTCGGTCGAGGACGACAGCTCGATCTTGGCCTTCTCCGCGGCTTCGCGGAGACGCTGGAGAGCCATCTTGTCCTTGGACAGGTCGACGCCGTGCCCGTTGGCGAACTGCTTCACCAAGTAGTCGACGACGCGCTGGTCCCAGTCGTCACCACCGAGGTGGTTGTCGCCGTTGGTGGCCTTCACCTCGACGACGCCGTCGCCGATCTCGAGCAGCGAGACGTCGAAGGTGCCGCCACCGAGGTCGAAGACGAGGATCGTCTGGTCGTCCTTGTCCAGGCCGTAGGCCAGGGCCGCCGCGGTGGGCTCGTTGACGATGCGCAGGACGTTGAGGCCCGCGATCTCACCGGCCTCCTTGGTCGCCTGGCGCTCGGAGTCGTTGAAGTACGCGGGGACGGTGATCACCGCGTCGGTGACCTTCTCGCCCAGGTAGGACTCCGCGTCCCGCTTCAGCTTCTGCAGGATGAACGCGCTCATCTGCTGCGGGTTGAAGTTCTTCCCGTCGAGCTCGATCTTCCAGTCCGTGCCCATGTGGCGCTTGACGGACCGAATGGTCCGATCGACGTTGGTGACCGCCTGACGCTTGGCCACCTCGCCGACCAGCACCTCACCGTTCTTCGCGAAGGCGACGACGGACGGCGTGGTCCTGGCACCCTCGGCGTTGGTGATGACGGTGGGCTCGCCGCCCTCCAGAACGCTGACGACGGAGTTAGTCGTGCCCAGGTCGATGCCGACCGCACGTGCCATTTCGATTCCTCCAACAACTGACTTGAGTGGAACTGGCTCAAGGATGCCTCACCCGTTGGATCGAGTCAACCAACCTGAGTCGAGGCGGCTCAAGTTTTATCCCGCCCTTACGTGCAGTTCTTGACCGTGCGCGTGGCGCGCCCTGCGGGCGGACGCGCATCTGGAAGAGTCATATCCGAAAAAAGCGGTCAAGAACTGTCAATGCGGCCAAGAGCCCCGTCAGGAAACGACCGCCGGCCACGGACGAGAAGGGCGCTCCCCATGCCGGCAAAGCGAGCCGTCGATCTGACGGGCGCCCTGCTCCTGCTGCTGGTGCTGTCCCCGGTCCTGCTGGCGGCCTCGGCCGCCGTGGCGCTGACCACGGCCGGCCCCGTACTGGAGCGCCACCAAAGGGTGGGCCTCGGCGGCCGCCCTTTCACCATGTTCACGTTCCGGACCAGGTACGCGGGCCGCGTCACGACGGTGGGCCGGGCGCTGCGCCGCCACTTCACGGACCGGCTCCCCCAGCTGCTCAATGTGGTCCGCGGCGAGATGTCCCTGGTCGGGCCGCTCCCACTGGCCCCGGACGCCGTTCGCGACGGGCGCGGGCCGGAGGGCGTCCGGCTCCACGTACGGCCCGGAATGACGGGCCTGTGGCAGGTCGGCGGGCGCTCGGAGCTGCCCTGGGAGGAAATGACCGTGCTGGACCTGCATTATGTGGAGCAGCACTGGCTGGGAATCGACCTGGTGATCCTGGCCCGCACAGTGCCCGTGGCAGTCGCCGGACGACGCGTCGCCCATGCCGCCCCGGTGACCCCGGTCAGGGTTGCCTGAGCGACACAGATCACCGCCTGCGTGGCTACAGTGCGGCGGAATAAGTGGGTAGTCTCAGCTCGGGCTGAATAAGTTACCGCTTAGTAGTACCTAGTCCTCCACCCTCGCAGGCCCGAGGAGCCTCCATGCAACTCGCCGCGATCATCGTGTCGCTGACCCTGACCGTGGTGGGCGTTGCGCTGCTCGCCCGCGCCATCGGCCAGTTCGTGCGCTACTTCAAGCTGGGGCAGCCGGTGCCCGCCGGCACCCGGACCGACAACCCCTACCAGCGCAGCGTGACCCTGGTCAGGGAGTTCCTCGGTCATACGCGGATGAACCGATGGGGCATCGTCGGCATCGCCCACTGGTTCGTCGCGATCGGCTTCCTGACGCTGCCGCCGACGATCATCACCGCCTACGGCCAGCTCTTCCAGGCCGACTGGACGCTGCCGGTGATCGGCGGCTTCCTGCCGTACGAGCTCTACATCGAGTTCATCGGGTCGATGACCGTCCTCGGCATCGCCACGCTGATGGTCATCCGCCTGCTGAACCTGCCCTCGGGCCCCGGCCGTAAGTCCCGGTTCGCGGGCTCGAAGATGGGACAGGCGTACTTCGTCGAGTACGTCATCCTCATCATCGGCCTGGCGATCTACGTGCTGCGGGGCCTGGAAGGCGCGATCCACCACGTGGAGGGCTACGAGGCCGCGTACTTCGCTTCGTACCCGCTGGTCCTGGCCCTCAAGGGCCTGAGCCTCGGCGTTCTCCAGAACCTGGTCTACCTGTTCGCGATGATCAAGCTAAGCACGACCATGATCTGGATGATCACGGTCTCGCTCAACACCAACATGGGTGTGGCCTGGCACCGCTTCCTCGCCTTCCCGAACATCTGGTTCAAGCGCAACGCGACCGGCGAGTCCGCCCTCGGCGAGCTGAAGCCGATGACGTCCGGCGGCAAGGAGATCGACTGGGAGGACCCGGGCGAGGACGACGTGTTCGGCGTCTCCCAGGTCGAGCAGTTCTCCTGGAAGGGCATCCTCGACTTCTCCACCTGCACCGAGTGCGGCCGCTGCCAGTCGCAGTGCCCCGCCTGGAACACCGGCAAGCCGCTGTCCCCGAAGCTCCTGATCATGTCGCTGCGCGACCACGCGCACGCCAAGGCCCCGTACCTGCTGGCCGGCGGCGGCAAGACCATGGAGGGCGAGGAGAAGGCCTCCGCCGAGCAGCTGAAGGACGTCCCCGCGGCCGCCCTGGCCGAGGCCGAGCGCCCCCTGATCGGGACCCTCGAGGAGAACGGCGTCATCGACCCGGACGTCCTGTGGTCCTGCACCACCTGCGGCGCCTGCGTCGAGCAGTGCCCGGTCGACATCGAGCACATCGACCACATCGTCGACATGCGCCGCTACCAGGTCATGATCGAGTCCTCGTTCCCGTCCGAGGCGGGCACGATGCTCAAGAACCTGGAGAAGAAGGGCAACCCCTGGGGGCTGGCCAAGAAGCAGCGCGTGGAGTGGACCAAGGAGGTCGACTTCGAGGTCCCGATCGTCGGCAAGGACGTCGAGGACCTCACCGAGGTCGACTACCTGTACTGGGTCGGCTGCGCCGGCGCCCTCGAGGACCGCGCCAAGAAGACCACCAAGGCCTTCGCGGAGCTGCTGCACATGGCGGGCGTCAAGTTCGCGATCATGGGCGGCGAGGAGAAGTGCACCGGTGACTCGCCCCGCCGCCTGGGCAACGAGCCGCTGTTCCAGCAGCTCGGCCAGGAGAACGTCGCGATGCTGAACATGGCGTTCGGCGAGGACGACGACGACCCGGAGACGAAGAAGCCGAAGTCGTCCAAGAAGATCGTCGCCACCTGCCCGCACTGCTTCAACACGATCGCGAACGAGTATCCGCAGCTCGGCGGCGAGTTCGAGGTCATCCACCACACGCAGCTGCTGCAGCACCTGATCGACGAGGGCAAGCTCGTCCCGGTCACGCCGGTCGACGGCCTGATCACCTACCACGACCCGTGCTACCTGGGCCGCCACAACAAGGTCTACACGCCCCCGCGCGAGATCATGTCGGCCGTCCCGGGCCTGCGCCAGCAGGAGATGCACCGCCACAAGGAGCGCGGCTTCTGCTGCGGCGCCGGCGGCGCGCGGATGTGGATGGAGGAGCGGATCGGCAAGCGCATCAACACCGAGCGCGTCGACGAGGCCCTGTCCCTCAACCCGGACATCGTCTCCACCGCCTGCCCGTTCTGCCTGGTCATGCTCACCGACTCGGTCAACGGCAAGAAGAACGACGGCAAGGCCAAGGAGTCCCTCCAGGTCGTCGACGTGGCCCAGCTGCTGCTCGACTCGGTCAAGACGCCGCCGTCCGACCCCGCGCCGGAGACGGAGCCCGAGGGCGCACCGGAACCGGAGCCCGTGAAGTAGGCGTCTCCTAACAGGAGAACGACGAGCGGCCGGACCTGCCTTGGGG